>JAYUPV010000110.1:0-2254 GCA_043759865.1 Alphaproteobacteria bacterium
TCAGCGTATTCAGCAACAAGCAGTATCAGCCCTCCAAAGGCGGACCTGCCTTTGACGCAGAGCCACTTGGCGGCCTTTATGAAATCACCCCCGGCAAAAGCAAAAACGGCCTGCCTACCTTCGTCTCCGCTAAAAAGCTGCCTTAATCCGCAAACGCAAAAATGCGCCGCGTGAGCGGCGCATTCTCGCTTGCCGTTATATCTTCGGCATAGGCGTGAAACGGCTTTCCATGCCGCGCACCCGCTTGCGGTGCAGCGCCTCCTGGATGTTCTGAAGGGTGAGCATGGTCAGCGGGCAGTCCTGCGCGTGCTGCTGGCGACGTGCCAGCTCGTTCAGGATGTTGCAGAATTTCGAGCGCAGCTCGGTTTCGGTCAGGTCTTCCAGTTCCGGCAGTGTGATGAGGTTTGTCATGGGATTTCTCCTTGTTCTGGCCGCGAACCTTCACGGCCTTCATGACGCACCCGCTTTGCAGCGCGTATCGACTGGCAGAACCCCGTCGCAAAGCTGCTTGGGGGCTTTGCTACCGGGGCGGTAACGCAGTGCCCGAGCTTTACGCTTGCCGCCATAAGGCGAACCGATGCCAAGGTGAGGATGAAAAGGCCGTGTATTGGCGCGGACAGTGTCTGGAGAAAATCCGGTAAACCTCGATGACACGCCGGAACGCTTCAGACCAATCAGGGCAAGTGTGATTTGTGATGCAGCTGGAATGAATGTCTCCTGCAGGCGCGCAGGATGACGGCTGGTGCAGCTTCCCTTCTGTAACGAGCCGGAGGCGGGTCGGAAGTTTATACGGGAACAGAGCCGCAGCGTTTTACGAGGCTGAGATAAGGGAGAGTACCTTGCCTTGAATGGACTTCACGGGCGACAGCCAGATTTTAAAACCCCTTTTCCTATCTGTTCTTTGCACGTGATAGTGGCCGTTATCCTGCTTTAAAGCCTTGAGTTCCGGCGTTTGTCAGCTCTCAAATCTCCTTAAAATATTTGCATCAACCCTTCGTGCAGCTTCGAGCCCCCTGCCATGCGCGGTCGCGTCCCGCATCAACAGGAAGCCTCGGTTCCCCCTAAAGGTCGCCCCCAATTTTCCTGTATGACGCTGCAACCGCTGCTGGCTGATCGGAGGCATCGCCCGAGAGGGTAATGCAACCAAGGAGATACTAAAATGACAACCGCTACAGAAACCGAAGCCAAAACAAAGCAGGTTCCCGACTTCTACGTGTTCGAGAACGCAGCCGATGGCGCAAAAGGGGGCAAACCCGCAGGTGCCGCATATGCCCACAAGACAGGCAAAGGCTTCACCATCCTCATGAACGGCAAACGCTACGCGGCCTTCCCGCCGAAGGCCAAGCCCGCCCCGCAACCGGCAGCACAGGAAGGGAAAGGCGCGTAAGCGCCTTTCCTCTTTCTACAAGGAGGACATCATGACTACCCCATTACAGACTTACCCCGCCCCGTGGCGCTTCAACCTCGGCGATATCGTCGCAGCCGACGGGAAACTCGTCTGCCAGTTCTTCAGCAATCCGCTGAATGCCAACCTGATCCGGACGGCACCCGAGCTGCTGGCGGAACTGAAAGCCCTCGTCGCTGACTGCGAACAGGGCGCTTCGGAAGCAGGTGATCCCGATACGGCATGGCTCGATGCCGCGCGCGCGGCGATTGCCAAGGCCGAACTTCTGAACATCAACACATGCAAACATTAAGGAGAACCAACATGACTGACATTATCAACATACCCCTGAGCAAACTTGCCGTCTGGACTGGCAACGTCAGGAAAACCCACAACAAGGGCGGCATCGAGGAACTGGCTGCCAGTATCAAGGCCCACGGGCTGCAGCAGAACCTCGTCGTCCGCAAGGATGGCAAGAAATTTGCCGTCGTCGCAGGCGGCAGACGGCTGAAAGCCCTTCAGCTTCTGGCCAAATTTGGCGATCTTAAGGCTGATTACGAGGTGCCGTGCAATGTCACGACAGCGGAGAACGCGACCGAGCTGAGCCTGGCCGAGAACGTCATGCGGGAGGATATGCACCCCGCCGACCAGTTCGAGGCTTTCCGGCAACTCGTTGACGAAGGGATGCCGGTTGCCGATATCGCCGCCCGTTTCGGGTGCAGCGAAGCTCATGTAACCAAGCTGCTGAAGCTCGCCCGTGTGAGCCTCAAGGTTATCAAGTCTTACCGTGACGGCGACCTGACGCTGGAATGCGTCATGGCCTTTACCGTGACGGATGACCATGAGGCACAGGAAAAGGTGCTGGCGAAG
>JAYUPV010000111.1:0-2044 GCA_043759865.1 Alphaproteobacteria bacterium
GATGAACAATTGCCGGATGAATCCTTTATCGTCGCGGAAGCTTTCGACCCTATCGACGAAGAACAGTGACAACACTTTGACGTTGAAGCCCATATCCCGAATGCGCTTTTGCTTGCGCATGTGGGTTTGGACGGTAAACCGAATTTGCGCTTCTAGGATGACTTCCTTTTGAATTCCTGTTTCGCCGCCCATTGCGATTTCGACGTTGTTCGTAAACCGGATGAACTTCGACTGAAAGTTGATTTCGGCAACCTCAAGCCCTTCGTAATCGGCCCGGTTGGTCTTTTCCCAAAGCTTGCTACCCTGTTTCAGCTTCATTGGCCCGCGCGTGATCTTGCCTGACTTTGCCTGAACATTGACCGTCACTTGTGCAACGACCTTCTTCGCAACAATGTCGATGCTTTCCAGCCGGATATAGGGCAGGTTCGCGTTTTCTTCCTCAATCGCCGCGCCAACTTCGATTTGCTTGACCAAACCTTGCCGGTAGGCGTCATAGGGCGAAAGCCGATAGACAAGGCTGTAGGCATTGCGATGCGTCGCGCTGTAGCGCAGCGCAAAAAGCGGGTTCAGCGCGGCCAAGGCTGCAACCCGGCCTTCGGTTTCCATGTTCTGCGGTTCGTCCAAGATCAGCACGGGACGCACCGCCTGCAACAGATGGATGACCGGCGCGTTGCCTTCCTGCCCCTTGCGGATGACGTTCTGTTCCCGCGAAAAGGCGTCGATGGTCATCACCATGATTTCAACGGCGTTCGACGCGGCAAAGCTGCGCACCTGCCCCGGTTGGGCGGCATAGACCGACGAATGAAACGGCGGCAGGCCGGGAAGGGTGGCAAAGTGCTTCTTGGTCTGCCGGATCGTCTTCAACACGCCTTCACGCACCGCAACCGATGGCACGACGATGATGAACTTGGTCAGGCCATAGCGCCCGGCAAGCGAAAGGATCGTTCGGAGATAGACGTATGTTTTGCCCGTGCCGGTTTCCATTTCGACCGAAAAGTTCAGGAACCGCACCTGCCCCTTGCCGTCGTACAAATCGACGGTCTGTTCGATCATGCCAAGGGCAGCGTCGGGCTTTATCCCTGCGTTGGTCTGCACAAGGGCAAGGTTTTCCAACACCTGTTCGTCGGACAAGTCCAAGGCGTTGGGAACAACTGTCGTGCCCGCCGCTGGCACCAACGTAGCGCCAATGTGCCCTTGCCCGTCCAGAAGGCCCGTAACCGCCGCGATGGCATCAAGTTGGAACTGTTGCGCCCCGTCGAACCGGAATTCCGTCATTTACAGCACCTTCAAGGTGCATTGCAGGGCAAGGTTTGCGGCAACGGTATCGTCAAGCGCCGTGTCGCGGCACACGAACAGGTCAGGCTTGGTCAGGCCAAGCCGCTTGGCTTGTTCAAGGTCGATATGTTCTGCCAAGCAGATGGTAAAGGCGCGGTCGGTTTCCGGGTCGGTCACACGCCAAGACCCTTTCGGTGCAGAGTTCCCGGCTTGGACAATCTTCGACGTAAGCGGGAAGCCTTCGCGCAAGGCGACTTCCCAAATCACGTCTTCGGGCTTCCATCCGGGCAACAGCGTGTCGGCAAAGGCTTCCATCTGTGCGATATAGCCTTCGGGCGTCATGTCCTTGGTTCCGGCCCAACGGCGAATGTTGGTTGTGGTCAAACGGAAGGCGCGGAACCCTTGTGGGATTGCCTGCAAGTCGTCGGCCTTCAACACCCGGCGCAGCCGTTCGCGGGTCACTTCGGTAATCGTCTTCCAACCGGCCTTAAGTGCGGCCTTGCCTGTCCGTTCCTTGGGATTCACCGCTTCGGGCAGTTGCACGGCAACAAACTTTGCCCCTGCCATTCCGTTGGCGGCAAGTCGGATCACGGCTTCGGCGGTCGAACCAGAACCCGCGAAGAAATCCATGATGATCGGCTTTTCGTCGCCCGCTGCGACGTATTTGAACAGTCGGGCAAGTTCCTCATGGTCTTTCGGGTTGTCGAAGACCTTCGCCCCCATCAATTCCCGAAGATACCGAACCGAAACCTGCGATTGCTTGTAGAAC
>JAYUPV010000112.1:0-6961 GCA_043759865.1 Alphaproteobacteria bacterium
TCAACAATACGGTTTATTTCACGCCCTCCTATCTCTATAGCGCCATCGAACAGGGCAAGGAAGATATCGCACTCATTCTGGCTCGTAAAAAAGGTGTCGATTTCGAAAGGTCTGGCGATATTTTCATGGGCGGCGGCGATTCCTACCGTTGGGAAACACGCAAGAAATACATGTACCTTGTGAAGTCTCCTATCGACCTCGCCCGCGAAAAAGGCATGGTTAAAGTGGTCGAGGCCATCGAAGAGCGTCTCAAGCCCCTGCTTGCCATCCGCGCGGAAGCGGAAGCAGTCGAGCTTGCCAAAAAGGCGGAGGAAAAAACGCATGGAGGCCGAGAAATTGCTGCGGGAGGCCGAGGCGCTCAGCCCCAAGATCCGCCAGCCTGCCCCGCCGAAACACGGCAAGCTCCACGTCTGATACTTAATGCTTGTTCGCGCCGTAGAGGTCGAGGGCACGTTCCTCGAAGGCGTTTATCATTTTGACGAGCGCACGGTGGAAGAACTGGTCGACGATTTTCTCGAACAGTTTTGTCTTGAGGGAAAAGTCGATAAAGAAATCTACTTCGCAATGCCCGTTGCGGACATCCCTGAAAACCCATTTGTTGTGCAGCTGACGCATGGGGCCTTGCAGGTAATCGACTTCAATTTCCCTTGGACTTGTGAAATGAACGCGGGATGAAAATTTCTCGCGGAAAACGCCATAGCCGACGATAACATCGGCGGAAAGGTCGCTTTTGCCGCGCTCGTTAATGCGTGCGGCAAGGCACCACGGCAGGAATGACGGATACTTTTCGATGTCCATGACAAGGTCGAAAAGCTGTTCGGACGAATAAGGCAGGACGCGCTTTTCCGAATGCGAGGGCATTACTTGCCCGCCGCCAGCTTTTCCTCGCGCGCAGCGCGGAGTTTTGCGAAATCGCTGTCAGCGTGGTAGGACGAACGCGTCAGCGGCGATGCCGCCACCATCATGAATCCCTTGCCGCGTGCGATGGTTTCATACGACTTGAATTCCTCGGGCGTCACGAAACGGTCGACCGCCGCGTGTTTCGGAGTCGGCTGCAAATACTGGCCGATGGTCAGGAAATCGACATCTGCCGCGCGCAGGTCGTCCATGACCTGCATCACTTCCTGCTTCGTTTCGCCAAGGCCGACCATCAGGCCGGATTTGGTAAAAATGGTCGGGTCGATTTTCTTGACGCGGTTCAGCAGTTCCAGCGACGTAAAGTAACGCGCGCCGGGGCGGATCGTCGGGTACAGGCGCGGCACGGTTTCGAGATTGTGGTTGAACACATCGGGGCGCGCCACGGCAATCGGCTCGATGGCGTTTTGCTTGTCTTTAAAATCGGGCGTCAGAATTTCAATGGTCGTGCCGGGAGCAAGGCGGCGGATTTCATTGATGACCTTCACGAACTGCTCCGACCCGCCATCGGCAAGGTCGTCGCGATCGACGGAGGTGATGACAACGTGTTTCAGGCCCAGTTTCTGCACACCAATCGCCACGCGGGCGGCCTCGAACGGGTCGAGTTTGTCGGGAATACCCGTCGCCACGTTGCAGAAAGAACATGCGCGCGTGCAGGTCGCGCCCAAAATCATGAAGGTTGCGTGTTTTTGTTTCCAGCACTCGCCGATATTCGGGCAGGCCGCTTCTTCGCAGACTGTTTTCAGTTTCAGGCTCTGCACCAGCGTTTTTGTTTCGTGATATTCAGGCGACACGGGTGCCTTCACGCGTATCCATTCCGGCTTGCGCAGGATGGGCGTGTCAGGCCTGTTCCGCTTTTCAGGATGGCGGAATTCGGATTTCTTTTTTTCGCTGATATCGATGTCGTTTTCGTTATCCATGGGCAGTAATCTAGCCTCTTGCCGCCAAACGGCAACTATTTTTCGGTAAGCTTGTAACGCTCTGTAATTGCAAGATATTTACGGTGGCAATCACATATGAATGACCTTGCCATACGCATCCAGCACGGCTTCATGCATCATTTCGGACAGCGTCGGGTGCGGGAAGATGGTGTGCATGAGGTCAAGCTCGGTGGACTCCAGCGTCTTGGCGATACCGTAGCCTTGAATCATCTCCGTCACTTCCGCACCGATCATATGCGCGCCGAGCAGTTCGCCGGTTTTTGCGTCGAACACGGTTTTCACGAGGCCCTCTGGTTCGCCGAGCGCAATCGCCTTGCCATTGCCCATGAAGGGGAACTTGCCGACTTTAACTGTATAGCCTTTTTCTTTCGCCTTCGCCTCGGTCAGGCCGACCGATGCCACTTGCGGCATGCAATAGGTACAGCCAGGGATGTTTTCGGTTTTAAGCGGGTGGACATCGTTGAGGCCTTTGATTTTCTCGACGCAGATCACGCCCTCATGCGACGCCTTGTGCGCCAGCCACGGGCCTGAAATAACGTCACCGATGGCGTAAACGCCGGGCTCGTCCGTCTGCAGCCATTGGTTGACGACAATGTGGTTGCGGTCGGTTTTTACCTTGGTGTTTTCTAACCCGAGGTTCTCGGAATTTGCGACGATGCCGACGGCGGAAATAACGCGCTCGACCCTCACCTTTTCAATCTTGCCGCCGACATCTATTTCAACTTCGACATCGTTCGCGCCTTTGTTTAGCTTCACGACCTTCGCGCCTGTCATGATTTTCATGCCCTGCTTCTCGAACGCCTTGCGGGCGAAGGTGGAAATATCAACATCTTCGACAGGCAGCACGCGATCCATGACTTCCACGACCGTCACGGCTGCGCCCATGTTGTGATAGAAGCTGGCAAATTCGATGCCGATGGCACCGGAGCCGACGACCAGCAGCGATTTCGGCATTTCCGCCGGAACCATCGCTTCCTTATACGTCCAGACAAGTTTCTGGTCAGGCTCCAGACCCGGCAGCACACGTGCGCGCGCGCCGGTGGCGATGATAATATGCGGTGCTTTCAGCTCGGCGACGGGCTTATTGTCTTTCGTGACGGCAATCTTGCCTTTACCGAGCAGCTTGCCGTGACCGTCGAAAACGGTGACGTTGTTTTTCTTCAGCAGGTGCTTGATGCCGCCCGACAGCTGCGCCGCCACTTTACGCGAGCGTTCGACAATTTTCTTGAAGTCAAAAGTGATGTTGTCAGCCTTGAAACCGAAGGCGTCGAGGTTATGCAACAAATGGTTGATTTCCGATGACCGCAGCAACGCCTTGGTCGGGATGCAGCCCCAGTTGAGACAAATCCCGCCCAGATGCTCACGCTCGACCACAGCGGTTTTCATGCCAAGCTGGGCCGCGCGGATGGCCGCCACATAGCCGCCCGGCCCCGAGCCGATAACGACGATGTCGAATGATTGTTCGGACATAAAACCCCCTTAGAGGATGAGTGACATCGGGCTTTCGAGGAGCTTCTTGAAAACCTGCAGGTATTCCGCACCAATGGCGCCGTCGATGCAGCGGTGGTCGGTCGACATGGTGACGGTCATGACGGTCGCGATTTTCACTTGGCCGTCTTTCACGACCGCGCGTTGTTCGCCCGCGCCGATGGCCAAAATCGAGCCTTGGGGCGGGTTGACGATGGCGGCGAATTCGCGCACGCCGAACATGCCGAGGTTCGAGACGGAAATGGTGCCGCCCTGGAATTCGGCGGGCTTCAGTTTGCCGTCTTTCGCCTTGGCGGCCAGTTCCTTCATCTCGTTGGAAATGTCCTTCAGGCTCTTGTTCGCTGCGTCCTTGATGATGGGGGTGATGAGGCCGTTCGGCGTTGCGACCGCGACCGACACATCGGCGCGTTCGTATTGCACGGTGTTTTCATCGGTCCATGAAACATTGGCGGCGGGGTATTTGGCAAGCGCCATGCTTGTCGCCTTGATAACGAAATCGTTGACGGAAATTTTATACCCTTGAGCGGCTTCATTCAGTTCTTTGCGTACGTTCAGAAGTGCATCCAGTTCGCAATCGACCGTCAGGTAGAAATGCGGCACGGTCTGCTTGGATTCCAGCAGGCGTCGGGCGACAACTTTGCGTACGCCGTTGTTCGGCAGCAACTTGTAGGGGATGCCGTAAGCATCGGCCAGCGCCTTTGCATCGAGGCCAGCGGCGGCGGGTTTCTGCGCGGGAGCACCTGCTGCTTTTGCAGGGGCGAAACCTGCGGGGGCTTTTTCAAGGTCGGATTTCACGATACGGCCATGCGGGCCGGAGCCTTTGACCGAGGCGAGGTCGATGCCTTTTTCTTTCGCCAGGCGTTTGGCAAGCGGCGAAGCGAAAATGCGGCTGCCTTGCGGCGCGTGTGAAACAACGGGAACAACAGACATTGTCGGCGCGGGTTTTGCGGCTTCGGCGGCGGGTTGGTTCGCGGGGGTCACGGTTTTGGGCGCGTGCGCGTTTGCCGATTTGGAAAGCGCCGATGCGTCTTCCCCCTCCTCCAGCAAAATGGCGATCAGCGTATTGACGGCGACGCCCTCTGTGCCTGCGGGCACGAGGATTTTGGCGAGCACGCCTTCGTCAACCGCTTCGACTTCCATCGTCGCCTTGTCGGTTTCGATTTCGGCGATGACCGTGCCGGGCTTGATTTTGTCGCCTTCCTTCTTGACCCACTTGGCAAGCTTGCCTTCGGTCATGGTGGGCGACAGGGCGGGCATCAATACGTTATGCGGCATAGGCCACCTTTTTTGCGGCTTCGACGATGTCGTGGACTTGTGGCAACGCGAGTTTTTCGAGGTTCGCGGCATAGGGCATCGGTACATCCGCGCCATAAACGCGCACGACCGGCGCGTCGAGGTGGTCGAAGCATGTTTCCATCATCAGCGCCGCCATTTCCGAGCCCATGCCCGCGAAATACCAGCCTTCTTCGACGGAGACGAGGCGGTTGGTTTTCTTGACGCTGTTCACGATGGTTTCTGTATCAAGCGGTCGCAGGGTGCGAAGGTTGATGACCTCGGCCTTGATGCCCTGCTCGGCCAGCTTGTCGGCCGCCTGCAGCGCAACGCCAACCATGCGCGAGAAGGCGGTGATGGTGACATCCGTTCCCTCGCGCTCGATTTTCGCCTTGCCGATGGGCAAAATGAAATCGGGGTCGGCAGGAATTTCAAACGACTGGCCGTACATCATTTCGTTTTCGAGGAAGACAACCGGGTTCGGGTTGCGGATGGCGGCTTTCAGCAGGCCCTTTGCGTCGGCGGCGGACCACGGCGCGATAACAAGGATGCCCGGGCAATGCGCGTACCAGCTGGCATAGCATTGCGAGTGCTGCGCGCCCACGCGCGATGCCGCGCCGTTCGGCCCACGGAACACGATGGAACAGCCGAGCTGACCGCCCGCCATGTACAAGGTTTTCGCGGCGGAGTTGATGATGTGGTCAATCGCCTGCATGGCGAAGTTCCATGTCATGAATTCGACAACCGGCTTCAAACCCGCAAAGGCAGCACCAGTCGCGATACCCGCAAAGCCGTATTCGGTGATCGGCGTATCGATAATGCGCTTGTCGCCGAATTCCTGCAGCAGGCCTTGAGTGACTTTGTAAGCGCCTTGATATTCGGCCACTTCCTCGCCCATCACGAAAACTTCGGGATCGCGGCGGAGTTCTTCGGCCATGGCGTCGCGCAATGCTTCGCGCACCGTGACGGTCACTTTCGCGCCCGTCCATTCTTTTTCGGCAGCAGCGGCGGGCATGTTGGGTTGCGGTGCCGATTGCGGATGGCAGGAAGGTGCAGCAACGGGAGCCTCGACGGCCTGTTTCGGAGCAGCGGCGGCAGCAGGCGTATCGCCCGCGTTTTCGCCGTCTTCCAGCAGCACGGCGATGGGCGTGTTGACCGCAACGCCTTCGGTGCCGGCGGGAACGAGGATTTTGCCGAGGATGCCTTCGTCGACGGCTTCGACTTCCATCGTGGCCTTGTCGGTTTCGATTTCGGCGATGACTGTGCCGGGCTTGATTTTATCGCCTTCCTTTTTGACCCATTTGGCGAGCTTGCCTTCGGTCATGGTGGGCGACAGGGCGGGCATGAGAATTTGAATGGACATTTTTACGCCCTCCTACAACATAACATCTGTCCAGAGTTCGGACGCATCCGGCTCCGGGCTTTGCTGGGCGAATTCGGCGGATTCATTCACCACCGCCTTCACTTCTTTTTCGATCAGCTTGAAGCTGTCTTCGGAATATTTGCCGCTGTCGACCAGCACCTTGCGGATGGTGTCGATGGGGTCGTGGTGCTCGCGCATTTCCTCCACCTCCTCCTTCGAGCGGTATTTGCCGGGGTCGGACATCGAATGCCCGCGATAGCGGTAGGTGGAAAATTCCAAAATCATCGGGCCGTTGCCGCCGCGAATGTGCTCGACAGCCTTCAGCGCCGCCTGACGCACGGTCAAAACGTCCATACCGTTGACCTTTTCGCCGGGGATGCCATAGGCCTCGCCGCGCTTGTAAAGCTCGCCGGCCGCATGGCGCGCCTGCGAGGTGCCCATGCCATATTTGTTGTTTTCGATGATGAATAGCACGGGCAGCTTCCACAGCGCCGCCATATTGTAGCCTTCGTAAATCTGGCCCTGGTTCGCAGCACCATCGCCGTAATAGGCGACGCTCATGCCGCCATCGCCGCGATATTTGTGCGCGAAGGCAAGACCCGCGCCAAGCGGGCCCGTCACGCCCACAATGCCGTGGCCGCCGTAGAAACCTTTTTCGCGGCTGAACATGTGCATCGAGCCGCCTTTGCCTTTGGAATAGCCGCCCTTGCGGCCCGTCAGTTCGGCCATCACGCCCTTGGCATCCATACCGCAGGCCAGCATGTGGCCGTGGTCGCGGTATGCTGTGATAACGGTGTCGCCCTCTTTCAACGCCGACTGCACGCCGACGACAACGGCTTCCTGACCGATGTATAAATGGCAGAACCCGCCGATAAGCCCCATGCCGTACAACTGCCCCGCCTTTTCCTCGAATCGCCGGATCAGCAGCATTTCGCGGTAGTGATGCAGCAATTCTTCCTTCGAGACGTTTGATTTCTCGGCA
>JAYUPV010000113.1:0-3471 GCA_043759865.1 Alphaproteobacteria bacterium
CACACCCGCGCCTTTTTGCTCGACGAGGTATTTCGTGACCTTCATGTAGTGTTCGGAGGTGGAGGCGAGGTTGACAAGGTAGTCCTTGTTCGCACCGCGGCGGATGAGGTAGTCGATCTTACGCAGATTGCCTTCGGAAACGGCGGTATAAATAGCGGCGGGCGTGCCTTCGGATTCCGACATCGGGCTTGCGCCGAGTTTTGCCATCGCATCGGCCGTGCGGTACCTGCCGTGGCGCGCGGCCACATGGAACGCTGCCTGCACTTCGCGCGGGGCGGGGCGGTTCGGGTGCAGCTTGCGGTCGAGCGGCTTGTGTTCGAACACGGCGGCGATTTTCTGCACCGTCTGCAAACGGCCATACATGGCGGCGTGTTTCATCACGTCGGTGACGTTGACTTCGTTCCAGTTGCCGGGCTTTTTGTTGATGCCCTCGATCGCGGCATCGATGCGCCATTGCGGGCCGTTGGTGATTTCTGTTTTCAGCGCCGCTTCCTGACGGTACGGCTGCATGCCCTGAATGCGGGCGACAAGGTGGTGATAACGCAGGGTGTTTTTAATGTTCCGGGGAATCGTCATGGCGCAAAATCCTTTGATTTGAAAAGCGCGCCGATGGTAGATACAAAAATACGTTATGTCAACGGAAAATCCCCGCTGCAAGTGGCTGATAAGGCTTGAAAACTACGTGTTATTTCATCACAGGGGGCGGGTTTGCGGCGGCCTTCTGGCGAGTAATCTTTTCCACGTCCCAAAGCTTCTTCACATCACTGCCCTCATCGGGCCTGAAATTGGCGACCTGAATGCCCTGGCGCTGCGCTTCGAGCCACATGGCTTCCTGCTGGTTTTTGTCGCCGATCACGTTCATGGCTTTCCAGCCACGGGCGAGCGCGGCTGCGACAGTGGCGCGCGCGTCGGTTGAATCAAAACTTGCGGCATCAACCCGGCGGCCGATAAATTCCTCGCGGCCTTGCTTTGCCTCATCCCAGTCGAGCTTGTGGCCGTTGACGAGGGTAAAGCTGATGCCGGTAGCGGTCTTTTCAACGCCGCGCAACGCATCGAGCAGCGCCGCCGGAATAGCGGGAATTTTCCACGCCTCGAGGATGAGCGGCATTGCCGTCTCGAGATTGGTTTCAAATTTCGTGCCCTTCAGCATTTCGGCGGTAATGGCGGGCTGGGGCTTGGAAACCGGCAGCTGCAGCGGCGCGGGGGTGGACATCTCTACCGGCGGTTCCGCTTGCGGTTTTTTCGCGCCATGGTCGAGCAGGTATTGCTTCAGCGCATCGCTGGCGGTGGCCTCATAGGGCGTTTCGTGGCCCGCGAATTTATGGTTCACATCGGCGCTCTTCTTTTCGACAAGGTGGCGCGCGGCTTTCAGGTTATTTTCAATCGCCGCGAAATACAAAAGATCGCCGGCGCTGACACCGCGCTTGATAAGGAAGTTGATCTTGCGCGCGTCGCTCTCGCCAAGCGCGGTTACAACGGGAGAAGGCGTGCCGTCGCGTGCTGTAACACCCGCCTGCGCGCCACGCTCGAACAGCGCATCGGCTGTTTTGAAATTGCCGTGCTGCGCCGCCACGTTAAACGCCGCCTGCACCGGCAGGGGCGCATAACCGTCGCGCTGCTTTTCAAAGCCGAGAGCATCGGAAATATTATTGACGGTCTGCAAACGCCCGAACATCGCCGCCTGTTTCAGCACTGCTGTCTGGTCGATACCATCCCAGTCGTCCTTTTTGATGGCTTCAAGCGCCGCATCCATGCGCCATTGCACGCCCTTGGCAATTTCCTGCATCAGCGCCGCGCCTTTTTTATAAGGAGCAAGATGCTGGAGACGCGCGACCATATGTTTATAGCGCAGCGTTTCCTTCATATCTTTTTTGGTTTTCATGGCGGCACCCGTAACGGTTTGAAATGAATTGATAATAACCCCGCCGGATTATTATGTCAAATAAAATAATATAAGCCAAGCGGTTGAATTACTTCACTAAAGCATTTTTCTGCATTCCAATCAACTCCCCAATCCCCTTGCGGGCGAGTTTCATGAGGTCGAGGAA
The DNA here is from genome assembly GCA_043759865.1 of Alphaproteobacteria bacterium. Classification (GTDB taxonomy): domain Bacteria; phylum Pseudomonadota; class Alphaproteobacteria; order Micavibrionales; family UBA2020; genus JAPWJZ01. Next base: position 2,049 of record JAYUPV010000113.1, read on the forward strand.
CTGCTCTTCGGAGAAGGCGCGATGCTCTGCCGTACCCTGCACTTCGACAAGGCCGCCGGCACCGGTCATGACAAAATTGGCATCGGCTTCCGCGCCTGAATCTTCGATGTAATCAAGGTCGAGCACGGCTTCGCCTTTGTAGAGGCCGCAAGAAACGGCGGCGACTGAATCGATTACGGGGTTTTCTTTCACCGCGCCGATTTTTTGCAAATGCGCGCAGGCCTGTTGCAGCGCGACGTAGGAACCGGTAATGGCCGCCGTGCGCGTGCCGCCATCGGCCTGAATAACGTCGCAGTCCAGAATGATCTGCATCTCGGCGAGAGCTTCGAGCTTCACCACGGCGCGCAGCGCGCGGCCAATGAGACGCTGGATTTCCTGTGTGCGGCCGGACTGCTTGCCGCGTGCGGCCTCGCGGTCGGTGCGCGAGCCGGTTGATCTCGGTAGCATGCCGTATTCCGCCGTGACCCAGCCCTTGCCTTTGCCCTTCAGCCAGGGCGCGACGCGTTCCTCGACCGTTGCGGTGCAGAGCACGTGCGTGTCGCCGAAACGCGCGAGGCACGAACCTTCCGCGTGTTTCGAGAAGCCGGGCTCAAGGATGATGTTGCGGAGCTGGTCAGCCGCACGTCCGGAAGGGCGCATGATGGTTAGCCTTGTGTTTTATGACTGGAACTTTGCGCCGGGGCCGCGTTTTTTAGCGGCGATGGCTTTGTCGATTTCGCCGAGGAAATCGGAGAGATTTTCGCGGAATTTCTCGAGCGCGCCGAGCGGCACTTCGACGCCGTCTTTCAGCTTTTGCGCGGCGTCGTTCACCTTTTCGGCGACGACGTGGAAGGCGTTGGCGGCGGAGCCTTTTTCCGGCTCTGCGGGGGGTGTCGATGACTCGGGCGGCGCGCCGCGGCGTTTCAGGCGTTCTTCGCGCGCCTTGGCGCGGCGTTGTTCGGAGGTCAACCCGTCATCGCCTGCGGGTTCGTCGCGTTCGCGGCGTTGCTGGCTCTTGCCGAAGAAATCCATCAGGTCGTCTTCGGAATAGGTCTTGCGCGTGAAGCCGCCCGCTGCTTGTTCGTAAGACTGGCTGGACGATGCGCCCTTGCCCGCCTGCACGTTTTCAACGCCCTTGTGACCGTATTTATCGTAGGCGGCGCGCATGTTGTCGTCGGAGAGAACTTTGTCGGCTTCGGTCGCGGCCTTGAACTTGGCGATGGCCTCTTCCTTTTGCGCGGGGGTGAGGTCTTTTTTGTTCTTCACCATGTCCGGATGGTTTTTCATGGCAATACGCTGAAAGGCGGATTTAATTTCCGCCTTCGTCGCTGTCTTTGCGACGCCGAGGACCTGATAATAATCGGGTTTGTCGGTCATGATGCTTGCTTCAAAATCCGGTTGGTTGCGACTCTGTTTTCAAGGTGAATCAGATCATAAGCATTTT
>JAYUPV010000114.1:0-3674 GCA_043759865.1 Alphaproteobacteria bacterium
CTTTGATCGGGGATTTGGCAATTCTTGCGCTCGGGATTAGGCTGTAATATTGCTTACAGCCTGTTATAATAGCCTCTGCCCTCAGGCAGAGGCTTCACATCAATTCAAAATCACATACCGTGCGATGGACGCGGGGTAGCGGGTTTGTAAACGGGCACTTCCTCTAGCTTTACGACCGCGTCGCCATACTCGGCTGCGATCATGGTGCGCGCCTTTTCAAGAAGTTCCCGTGATTCTGGGCCGTCGTAACGGCTCGCGACGCGGCATTCGCCAACCGATGTTTCGTTGCGTATCAGCCAGTAATTGTTGCTATGTCCGATCATGCGTACGTTGCCGTTTTGCACGGTCAGTGGTACCGGTTCGGGGAAGGATGCCATTTTGCGCCCCAGCATGGTATCGAGCAGTTTAAGCGCGAATTTTTCCTCGAAATCCGGCAAGGTCACCGCAGCGTTCGCCGTGTCGAAGCTCAGGTTAAAACTAGGCATGGTGTGTTCTCCTTTGGCCTGTCCAATTCGGCTACTGTGCTCCGAGCGCTTTCACTGGAGGCTGTTTGGTCGGCTTTTTGTGCGACAGGCATTACTTTTTCTCAATTTCTTTTTTCAGAAAAACACGAGGGGCGAGTCGTAGCAAGGAAAAACTTCTAATCCACTGAAAACATTTAATTTGATCGATCCCTCCGAAGACATAAGATCGCCAGCCCTGAACCATCAAAGAGGTTGGAGTAAATTGCCTTTTATAAAGGTGCTCCGCGCGCGGGATTCCCTGTTTTCGTAGGCATGACAGTAGACTGGGTTGAGCCTTTCCTGCCGCCTCAAGCCGTCATCCCTGCGAAAACAGGGATCCGGGGTCGTTGTAGAATATCCCCGTTGATTCTACTTATACTCAATACTCAACTAATTGATATGATTGAAAAACCCCGATTTTTTGGGCCTTTTTTCGATGGAATATTTTCAATAAATATGGTAAAAACAAGGGCATCGTTAAAAAAGGGGAACCGAGGGTTTAACAATGACAGACAAACTTCATCTACAGCCGAGAGCCGAGATTAAAGAGCGCAAGCGCGTTTATGACGGTTTTTTCAAGGTCGATGAACTCACCATCAGCATGGGCAAGCACGGTGGGGGGGCGATGGAAGTAAAGCGCCTTATCTTCGAACGCGGCCATGCCGTCGCCATCCTCGGATACGATCCCAAATCAGACGAAGTCCTGCTCATCAACGAAATGCATCCCGGCCTTCTGGCTTCGGGCGAATATCCGTTCATCGACAGCCTGCCCGCCGGCATGATTGATAAAGGCGAAGCCGTGCTGGAAGCCGCCGCCCGCGAATTCTATGAAGAAACCGGCGCGCAGCTGACGAGCGCGAAAGTCATTCATGACGGCGCCTATGTTTCCTCCGGCGGCACGTCGGAAAAAATAACGCTGGTCGTCGGCACACTCGATATGTCGAAAGTGGTCAACGGCAGCATCCACGGCAAGACAGAGGAGGGCGAGGATATCCGCGTTTCCATCGTGAAAGCCGACGACTATATCGCCCGCGCCGAGCAGGGCCTGTTGCATGACATGAAATGCATGGTTTTTGCGTTGTGGCTTTCGAAAAACCGCGACAGCATGCGCCCTGCGGTGAAAGAGGTTGCCGTGCCTGTCGTTCGCATCCCGCAGGCTTCCTATGCCCGCCGCCTGCCTGTCGTGCGCCCGCTTGCGGCTGTGCAGGACTCACTTGAACTGGCCGAAGTGCAGGGCACGGGACGTTAAACCAAGTTATTGAGTCTCCTAAGAAAAAGCCCGCTCCTCCGGCGGGCTTTTTTTATAGACGCGGCTATGGTATTATGTTAATGATTTTGCAACCAAGGAAGAGCCCGTGACCGAAGCCAAAAAGCCGCAAGCCAAAATCACCAGCCGCAAGAACCTCTACAAGGGGCTCTTTACGGTCGAGGAACTGACCATTGAAATGGACAGGCAGGACGGCGGCACGCAGACGGTCATCCGCGAAAATTTCGAGCGCGGCCATGCGGTCGGTATTTTGCCCTATGACCCGAAAACAGATCAGGTTTTGCTGGTGAACGAAATGCGCCCCGGCATGCTGGCGGCGGGCGATTACCCGTTCAACGACAGCCTGCCCGCAGGCATGATCGACAAAGGCGAAACGCAAGTCGAAGCGGCCTCGCGCGAGACGGAAGAAGAAACCGGGCAGGCGCTCGGTAACCCACGCATGCTGCACGAAGGCGCTTTTGTCAGCGCTGGAGGCACGACCGAACGCCTCGGCCTCGTCTACGGCACTTTCGATTCAACCACCGCAGGCGGCATTCACGGCAAGCCGGGCGAGGGGGAGAATATCAAGTCGGTATTGCTCTCGGCCGATGAATTCATCGCGCGCGGCAAAGATGGCCGGTTGAAGGACATGAAAAGCCTTGTGCTGTCCTTCTGGCTCGCGCTGCATCATGACGAGTTGAAAGACCCCGATGCCAAGTCCGCTGTCGCGAAACCGGTCGATGCGAAAATCGGCGATGTCTTCGCGCCCAAAAAGCCGAAACTGCCGCAGGCCGAAATCGTGGCGCGCGAGACGTTGTATGAGGGCAAGTTCAAGATAGAGGACCTGACGATTGAAATGGACAAGCACGAAGGCGGCAAGCAGACCCTGCACCGCCTCAATTTCGAGCGCGGCAATTCCATCGCCATGCTCGGCTATGATGCCGTGCGCGACGAAGTGGTGCTGACCAGCGAAATGCGCCCCGGCATGCTCGCGGCGGGTGAATACCCCTATAACGACAGCGTTCCCGCCGCGATGCTGGGACAGGGCGAGGATGCCATCGCCGCCGCTGTGAAGCAGATGCGGCGCAAAACCGGCCTCGAACTTGGCGAGCCGGTGGTCATCCATCCAGGCGCGTATGTTACGGCGGGCGGGTCGTCGGAAAAAATCGTGCTGGTCGTAGGCTCTATCGATTCATCGACAGCAGGCGGGTTCCACGGCACGCCCGGTAGCGAAGACGATATCAAAAGCACCGTGGTGAAATCATCCGATTTTATCGCCCGCGCAGAGAGCGGCGAAATCAAGGACATGAAAAGCCTTGCCTTCGCCTTCTGGCTTGCCAACAACCGCAAAGCGCTGCAAGCCAAGGCCGCCGCCGCACCGAAAACAGGCAAGGACGGGCTGGCGAAGAAAATCTCCGGGCTTCAGTAATATTTCAGCTTAAAAATTCCGCCTTCGGCAGTTCGACCAACTGGTCGGACAGCTCGTTCACGTCGTTCGAGACTTCGGGGAAGTGGCGGACGAGCACGGTTTCGCAGGCCTTCACGGCCTTGATATAGCCTTCATGGACTTTGCCCGTGCGCACATCGGCGATGAAGTCGTCGATGATCTTGTCCCATTCGGCGGGCTCGACCTTGTCGTTGATGCCCTTGTCGGCCAGCAACTCGACATATTTCTCATCAAGGGACACGAACAGCATCACGCCCGAGCGCTTGTTGGTCTCGTTCAGCTTGTGGGCGAAGAACTGCTCAAAGGCGTATCTGCGGCAGTTGGTGATGCACACGCCGGGCGGCGTGACCTTGTGGCGCAAGGGGGACAGCACGAACAGCGCAGCCAGAATAACAAACGTCCAGCTCTGCTCGGCAAAGGTTATGGAGAAACCTTCGGAGAAGCCGTCGGCATCGGTGAAAAATAGCGGGTTGGCGAG
>JAYUPV010000115.1:0-3854 GCA_043759865.1 Alphaproteobacteria bacterium
GCGCGGGTCGGGCTTTTCGACATTGATGGTGCCGATAAAGTCGACAAGCACAGCCGGGCGCGCCCAGACGGACGAACCGGAAGGGCCAATGCCCGGCACTTCCACCGTCCAGTCACCCCGGTTGCTCGGGGGCGTGGGCGGGCGGTGCAATATAGTCTCGGCGACGGGCGTCGGCGGCGCCACCATGTTGAAGGGCGGCACGATAAAAAAGAACGCTTTCGCTTTTTCAGGCTTACGTGACATCGTCTTCTCCCCCTGCTCTTGCGAGCTACACCCCCGACATGTCACGCCGTGTGGAAATTTATCTGAACACAGGCGACCAAAAAATGTCCAGTTTTATCCACAGTTTCCCGTAAACTGGCGTGCGAGTCGGGCACGATATGCACTTACCCTAGCCAACAATGTTTAAGAAAACCTTTCGGGGCCCCATATTTTGTGGGCGGGTGTTCACCTTGACACTATTGGTAGCATTATGTTAAAAAACCCCCATGACTCCGACAAACCAATTCAATAACGCGGTAAACCCGCATCTGAAGCAAAAGCTGTTCGTGGCTGCAAAGCACGGCGACCAGAACACGCTGCGTACGATTCTCGGTGAGCACCCCGAAGCCGCCAACTGGCGTCTCGGCGGCAAGTCGGTGCTGCAGGCGGCGGTCGAAAAAAAACAATACACCTCCATCGCCACTCTTTTACAGGCGAAGGCCGATGCCAATGCGAAATCGGATGACGGGTTGACCTCGCCGCTTGTCATCGCGGCGCGGAACGACGACACGCATATGATCGTCCAGCTGATCCACGGCGGCGCGAAAGCCTATGCGGTCGGCGGCGGCGATGCAACACCGCTGATGAACGCGGTACGCCACAACGCGGCAAAAGCCATTGCCGTTTTGCTGGCGCATGGCGCATCACACGCGGCGAACAATGACGAAGGAAACCCTGCCCTGCATGTGGCGACCAGCGCGGGCAGATTAAAAGCGGCAGCCGCGCTGCTGGCAGGCAAGGCCGATATCAACCAGCGCAACGCGGAAACGCTGACCCCGCTGATGCTGGCGGCAAAAGAAAAAAACCTGAAAGCCGCGAAATTCCTGCTCGAAAACGGTGCGGACGACACACTAAAATCAGACCTGCGTGAAACTGCGCTTGATATGGCGCGCGCTTTTGCGGGCGGCGATAGGGTTTTCCTCGATGGCTATGAAAACCTGATGGCGGAAAGACTCCGCAAACTCACGCGCGATTTTTTGCCGCAGATGGCGAAAGGCGCGGGGCGCGATCTTGAAGCGCCCGGCCGCGCGACCTTCCGCAAGAAATAAAAACCCCATCAGATATAAATTTCTGCTGCGCGCAAAACGCAAACAAAAACCCGCCGCTGAAAGGATAGCGGCGGGGTTAAAGGCTGGGTTCACAAACCGAAATGCAAAAGCGAAACTTGAAACTTACTGAGAGCGCTGGCAAGGCTGGTCCGGATAAATCAGCTTGGCAACCGGGTCTCTGGAGGCAGGCGGCGCATCCTTATTTGCGGGTCGCTGTGCCTTGTCGTCGAATTCTGTCTTGGTTGCAGGTAGCTGCATGTTGCCCTCTACTCTCTCTAATGTTACATAATATTTATTAAAACTTGGTGCATGTTGTTTTATCGTTATATTTCAGTTGTTTGCATCTAATCCAAAAACGTTTTTTGGTGCGGTGCAGCGATTCCCTCCGGTTGACTCAAGCGTATTATGTCTTTAAAAAAGAAAGACACTTTACGAAATACCCAATTCAGGAATCTCCCGATGGATGCCTTTAACGACGCCGCCGAAAAAAAGCCGGAGCCGGTCACAACCCCGACCGCGAAAGTCCTCGCAGCCATCGCGAAAACGCGCCGCCACCTCGCCCTGCGCGATGCCGCGCTGAAACAGGACTGGAAACAGGTGGAAGAACTGGCGGAAGCAGGCGGCGACCCCATGCACCGCAGCCATGCCGCGCTTGACGCGATACTGCTGCACGACACCGTCGTGGCGCAGCGCCTGCTGGTGAAACTGAAAATTCCGTCTTACTACCGCTCGCTTTCCGAAGCGCCTTTTATCACCGCCGCGAAAACCGGAAACCTTGAAACCATCGAGGACGGAATTGCGCGCAAGGTATCGCCCGAGGTTGCCTCGCGCGCGCTTGCCGTTGCGCTCTTCAACAAGCAGGAAACCATCGCCGACCTGCTGCTGCGAAACCTGCCCGTGCCCGACATGACCGACAAGGCTCTGTTCGGCCTGCTCATCAACCGCCCCACGCTGTATGACGCGGCGGTGGCAGGACGCACGGAACGTAAAGACCTGCCCGACTATATCGGACATTTCTACGCATCGGCGCAGCTGAAAAACCATGACGCGATGGAAAAAACATTCAATCTCATGCTGGCGAACAAGGACAAACTGCCGCTATACCTGATGATGCCGGGCGGCGATGAATTCGACGGCGGCGGGCCATATGGGGATATTATGCATGTCCTGCTGCAAACCGAAGACATCGGCATCATTACCCGCTTCGCCGAGAATTTCGACAAAAGCCCCTTCGCCCGCACCACCATGCTGCATATCGCCGCGCATATGGCGGAAGACCACCCGCAACTGCTGCAACAGCTGATTGAAAAAATCGGCACACCCGCGACAGAGCTGCGCTCGGTCATGGCGGGGCTCGGCTCTGCAGGGCATGTGGACGCCGCAAAATATTTCATTGAAAACTGGCCCGACGTTGTCAAGGCGCTGCCCGCCCCCGTTCTGGGAGTTCTCGCGCGGCATGCGCCGGTTGATTTCGTGAAGGCGGTGGAAGAAAAAGGAGTGCCGCTGCCCGCAGGCGTGAAAGAGCGCGCAAAATTGCTTTCCTCGGCAATAATGTCCGAAGGGCGCGAGGCGGAAACATACCTGCTGGCGCATACTGATTTGACGCCGGAACTGCTGAAGGAACTGCAGGGCAATCACGAATATAAAGTGCAAAAACGCGCGGCGGAGCTGGGCGGCACGCTGCGGTTCGAGAAAGACAACCTGTTCTGGAGCGCGGTTTCATCGAGCGACGCCGCCATCATCGGCGCTTTCCCGCGTGACCCCGCGATTTCGACGGAAACAACATGGAAAGCAGGCGGCGCACTGCGCGAAGTGGTAAAGCGCGGCGATATGGACTTGCTGAAAGACATCATCGCCCATGCCGACTGGACGGAGGACAGCCGCAAGCAGCTGGTGCGCGCCGCGCTGAAATCGCAGGACGCGCTTGAAGTGCTGGCGGAAACAGGATTTCTGCCCGCCGCGCTTGAAGAATCAGACATAACCGAAATCGCCGAAAATGGCGGCGCGCAAACGCTGGCTTGGCTTGAAACAAAGGGAATCTGCCTGACTGAAAAACTGGCGCAGGAGGCGCTGCGCATAGCGGTTCACCGCAACGCCGCGCCAATGGTGGAATACCTGCTGGCAAAAGGGCCGGATATCGAAAAAGGCCTGACCCCGCTCATCGCCGCCATCGACAACAGCGCCGAGGAAAAAACCATGGCCGCGCTTGAAAAGTGGAGCACACGCGGCGAGACATGCCCCGCACCTGCTATCGCCGGCGAGATTGCCGCAGGCGGCGACCTTTTCGCGGGCGATGACAGCACCGCCGTGCGCGCCGCCTATGCAGGGCGCTTTGCCGAGGTGATGAGAAAGGCGGCGGCGAAAGCGGGCTTTGTGCCCGAAATTCTGTCGGAGACCAAAGACAAATACGGCAACACACTGCTCGATATTCTGGGCGCGCATGGCAGGCTTGGCGAAATACTGGAACCAGCCGCGCTGTGGCGCACACGCGACGCACGCGCCTTCATCGAGCAGAACACCCCTGCGCTATACCACGCGCAAGTG
>JAYUPV010000116.1:0-3983 GCA_043759865.1 Alphaproteobacteria bacterium
GGCAACCCCGCCCAGCAGCGTCCATACAAAAAAGAATACAGCGATGAACTGCTGCTTGCGCCAGCGGTCGGCGTCGCAGAACAGGCAAAAGCCAAGCCCGACATACATGAAAAAGAACCAGCCGACATAGCTGCCCTGCAAATACCACTCGAACCCTCGACCGGCGAACAGGGCGAACAGGTATTCATACGGGTGTCGCCCGAAATGCACCGCCTTGTCCCACACCCCGAAAACCTGGTCCCACGCATAGGGGTTCACGCGGCGGATGTTTGATTTCTGGATGATAAAGAAAAGCGATTCATAGGCGACCAGCAATCCGCACAACCCGCCAGCAAACGCGGTACCGGCGAGATAGCCGCGAAACCAAGCACCGAAAGCTGTTCCCGCCTTACGCAGGTTGCAGCGTGCAATGCAGATTTCGCGCAGGAAAGCGCCGAGCATGACAAGCATGAGAAAAACATAGGCAAGCCCGATCGTGTGGCGCGTCGCCATCCATGTCCAGCCGATGAAGCCTTTGACGGAAATGCCGAGCCAGAACGCCAGCCCCGCGCAGAGCAGCGCATAAACGCCCCCGATGCACAGCAGGGGCTTATAATCCTGCCATGCCTGCGCGAAGGAGCTGCTCACTTCGGGTTCCTAGGTGTCGAGGAAGCTGCGGAGCTGTCTTGAACGGCTGGGGTGTTTCAGCTTGCGGAGCGCCTTCGCCTCGATCTGGCGAATACGCTCGCGCGTGACGGAGAACTGCTGGCCGACTTCTTCAAGAGTATGGTCGGTGTTCATGCCGATGCCGAAACGCATACGCAGCACACGTTCCTCGCGGGGCGTGAGCGTCGCAAGCACGCGCGTCGTCGTTTCGCGCAGGTTCGCGTGGATGGCTGCCTCCACCGGCAAAATCACGTTCTTGTCCTCGATGAAGTCGCCGAGCTGGCTGTCTTCCTCGTCACCCACGGGGGTTTCGAGCGAGACGGGCTCTTTCGAAATCTTCATCACCTTGCGGACTTTGTCCAAAGGCATGCCAAGACGTTCGGCAAGTTCCTCGGGCGTGGGCTCGCGGCCGATTTCGTGCATCATCTGGCGGCTGGTGCGGACCAGCTTATTGATGGTTTCGATCATATGCACGGGAATACGGATCGTGCGGGCCTGGTCGGCAATCGAGCGCGTGATGGCCTGACGTATCCACCATGTCGCATAGGTCGAGAATTTGTAGCCACGGCGGTATTCGAATTTATCAACCGCCTTCATCAGGCCGATGTTGCCCTCTTGAATAAGGTCGAGGAATTGCAGGCCACGGTTGGTGTATTTCTTGGCGATAGAAATAACGAGACGCAGGTTGGCCTCGACCATTTCCTTCTTCGCCTTGCCTGCTTCGCGTTCGCCCTTTTGGATGGTGTGGACGATGCGTTTGAATTCGAGCAGGGGCAGGCCGGAGGCGGCGGCGATTTTTTCGATATCTTCGCGCAGCGTTTTCACATCGTCTTTATGCTTCTCGCCGAATTTCTTCCAGCCTTTGCCGGGGAGTTTCGCGACGTTGGTGAACCAGCGCGGGTTGTTTTCGTTGCCAGCCCATTTTTCGAGGAAGTCTTCGCGGCCCACGCCACAGCCGACAGCATGGCGCATGATCTGGCCTTCGAGGCCGAGGGTCTTGCGGTTCATGTTGTAGAGCTGTTCGATAAGCTGTTCCGAGCGGTAAACGTTGAGGCGCACGGACTGCATGAGGTCGACCAGTTCCGACTTGCAGCGGCGATAGCTTTCGTTCAGGCGCTTCGGGATTTCTTTGGTTTTTTCGAGGGCTTCGCGGCGGTCTTCCTGAACCTTGGCGAGTTTCTTGTGCGCCTTGGTGATCATCTTGAAAGTCTCGATGATCTGGGGCTTCAATTCTTCTTCCATCGCGGCGAGAGACAGCGAGCTTTCGTCTTCGGTATCGTCGTAGACGGGCTTCGGTTCTTCGTCGTCGATGATGATGTCGTCTTCGCCGGCGGCGGCTGTTTTCTTGGCCTTCAGCTTTTTGCGCGCTTCTTCTTCTTTCAGGCGCTCTTTTTCTTTTTTCTCGAGCTTCTCGGCGACGGCGGCCTGAATGGCCTTTGCCTTCGCGCTCATGCCGCCTGCTTCTTCGGCGGGGACAGCCGCACCACCGCCCGCTTCCGCAGGTTCGCCTTCGCCATAGGTGGCTTCGAGGTCGATGATATCGCGCAGCAGCATTTCGCCGTTTTCCAGCGCCTTGTGCCACGTCATGATAGCTTGAATTGTCAGCGGGCTTTCGCAGATGCCGCCGATCATCATTTCGCGACCGGCTTCGATACGCTTCGCAATCGCGATTTCGCCTTCGCGGGACAAAAGCTCGACAGAGCCCATTTCGCGCAGGTACATCCGCACGGGGTCGTCGGTGCGGCCAAGGTCGGCTTCGGCAAGGTTGCCGGCGCCTTCTTCCTCTTCGCCCTCGGCCTTCGGCTTGGCTTCTGCGCCTTCCTCGACTTCGGGTTCTTCTTCTACGAGGTTGATGCCGATATCGGACAGCATCGCCATGGTTTCGTCGATCTGGTCAGACGTGTATTCGCCTGCGGGGAGCAGCTTGTTGACTTCGTCATAGGTGACGTAGCCGCGCTCCTTGCCTTTGGCGATGATCTTCTTGACCGTCTTGGCGAGCGCGCCCTGTATGGGGGAGTCGTCCGCATCATCGGCGGCTTCGGAATCTTGTTCTTCGTTTGCTTTTGCGACCATGCGCTCTACGCCTCTTTCCAGCGGTCCTTGTCCTGACCGCGTGTATATGCTTCCAGCCATCCCTGACGGACGGTCTCTAGTGGCTGGCCGGGCTTGGCGAAACCTGCGTACACGTACAACGAATGGTCGAACAGCGCATCGAGAATCTTGCCATGCCCCAATTCAGTAAGATGTGTCTTAACTGCCTGATCGTCAAGGTATATTCGATCATTTTCTTTCTGTTCGTGCCAATGCGTCAAAAAACCGATAACCGCCTGCCGCAGCGTGTCGTAGTCGCTATGGGGGGTGGCGACCATGCCGAGCTGTTCCGCGAACTCGTCGAACAGCTCGGGATAATTGATGATGGTGGCGATCAGCGCCTTTTCGCGCAGCAGTTTCGACACGCGGACGGGCTTGGCTTTTACATTGCCGGGGCGGTAAGGCGTATGCGCGCCAGGCGCGACTTTCTTGCCCTTGAAATAGGTGTTCGGGCGCGCTTCACCCTGCCGTTGAGTGCCTGAACCGAGATTAAAGAAAACTTCGTTAATCTTATGATTTATCTCGTGAATAAAGAATTCCTGAACAGACATATCGGAAATTTTCCGCGCACGTTTTTCAAGTGCGTAGCGGAAGCCCGCCTTCGCCTCCGGCTGGCTCATATTCCGCTCTTTTGACTCCTCCAGCCAGAGCATTTCAAACAGGCCGATGGAAGTATCCAGCACCTTTTGCATCGCCTGCACGCCTTCGTCCTTGATAAGGCTATCGGGGTCGTGCTGGCTCGGGAGGAAAGCGAATTTAACAGAATAATCCGGCTTCAGGATGGGCAGCACCCTCTCGAGCGACCTACCCGCCGCCCGCTGGCCCGCCGTGTCGCCGTCGAAGCAAAGCACGGGGGAACGGTTGCCCTCGGGCATAACTTTCCAGACTTCTTCTATCTGCGTCTCGGTCAGCGCGGTGCCGAGCGGCGCGACCGCGCCCTGAAATCCGGCCTGCACCAGGGCAATCACATCCATGTAACCTTCGACCACAATGACGGTCGTACCGTCGCCAATCGCCTTGCGCGCGCGGGAGAGGCCGTAGAGGTTCTTACCCTTGTGAAATATCGCCGTCTCGGGCGAGTTGACGTATTTGGGGGCGGATTTATCGGGCGGCCCGCCATGGCTTTCGGGCATCACGCGGCCGCCGAAAGCGACCACCCTTCCCTGCAAGTCGAGCACCGGAAACATGACCCGTGCGCGGAAGAACGGGTATATCTCGCCCTTTTTGCGTTCGCTCTCGCGAAAAAG
>JAYUPV010000117.1:0-5058 GCA_043759865.1 Alphaproteobacteria bacterium
TCGAAAACTTCCACGCTGTATTCGCATTGGTGGGTGACGATGCAGGTGCGGTTGGTCACAGGGCTCTGGGGGCCGAACATGGGGTGGATGCCGGTGAGACGGTCGCTGAATTTCAGGCAGGTTTCATTTGCCTGCCGCTGCACGGAGCAGAGGTTGACGAGGTGCTTGCCCACGTGTTTCGAGCCGACATCGCCATAGGCCGAAATCGGCACGGCGATCAGCACGATATCCGCGTCGTCCGTTATTTCGGCGTGTTGCGCCAGTTCCTTTGCGAGGAACGAGCCGAAAACGCCGCGCCCGATAATCGCCACTTTCATGCTTTTCGTCTGCCTTTTCGCGTTATTCGCCGCCAGATAGATAGTCCATTTACCCCGAAATAGCAACTTGCCAGAGTATGCGGGCTTTGATACAAGGATTCATATGAAAAAATAGACCTGCGGCCGGAAAAGGAGACATTCCATGTCTGATCTTGTAACCACGACTGTTAAAGACGGCATTTTGACCCTCCGCATGAACCGCCCTGCCAAGAAAAACGCCCTCAACCTCGAAATGTACGAGGCGCTGGGGCAGGCGCTTGAAGACGCCGACAAGAACCCCGATGTACGCGTTGTGGTCATTACAGGCGTGGGCGACAGCTTTTGCGCGGGCAACGATTTAAAAGATTTCACCGATAACCCGCCGACCAGCAAAAACAGCCCTGTGGTGAAATTCCTGAACGCTATCTCCAGCACCAAAGTTCCGGTCGTCGCCGCCGTGAACGGCACCGCCGTCGGCATCGGCGTGACCATGCTGCTGCATTGCGACTTCGTTTATGTATCCAAGACCGCCACCTTGTCCCTGCCCTTCGTCGATCTCGGCCTTGTGCCCGAGGCGGCGGCCAGCATGCTGCTGCCGAAACTGGCAGGCCAGGCGCGCGCGGCGGAGCTGTTGATGCTGGGCGAACCCTTTACGCCGCAGGCCGCCCTCGATATGGGTCTTGCCAATGCGCTATGCGAGCCCGAAGACCTCGAAGCCACAGCGTTGAAGACTGCCAAAAAGCTTGCTGCAAAGCCGCGCGATGCGCTGCTGCACACCAAAGCCCTGCTGCGCCGCGAATTTGAATCGGTCGCCAAGCGTATCGAGAAAGAAGGCGAGATTTTCAAGGAATGCCTCGTCTCCCCCGATGCCAAGGAAGCCCTTGCCGCTTTCCGCGAAAAACGCAAACCCAAATTCTCTTAGGCCTTTTTCTCTTTCGGCCATGTAAAGCGGAACCGAGCGCCCTGCCCTGTGTCGGATATCAGGGTAATATCGCCGCCGCAAGTAAGCAGGATTTTTTTACGATCGCAAGCCCCATGCCGCTGCCCTCCCTCTTGTCGCGTGATTGCAATGTCTGGAACATCTCGAAAATCTTTTCATGAAATTGCGGTGCGATGCCGGGGCCGTCGTCGCTGACAGTAAAAATGTGGAATTCTCCGCCGTCTTCCACCTCCATCGAAACTTTTCCCTCGGGTTTGTCATGATGTTTGACGGCGTTGTTGACGAGGTTGTAAAGAACCTGCTGCAAGGGCAGCCTGTTTACGTTGATGACATCGAACCCCGCGCCCACCGTCACCGTGAATTTCTCAGGCACCGAAGCGAGCGCGACAACGTTTTCAGCAAGCACCCTGCCGCTGACGATATCGTTGCCGCTCGAGCGTATTTTTGTGCCGAGGCGCGCATATTCGAGCGTATCGTCTAGCAACCTTTCCATGCGCCACACCCTTTTGCGTAGTTCGGCCATGTATTCCCTGCTCTTGCCCTGCAGCGCATCGCCCATGTCCTCCTCTATCCAGTCCGAGATATTGTGAATGGCGCGCAAAGGCGTTTTCAGATCGTGGGAACAAATATAAGCGAACCTTTCCAGTTCCTCGTTCGATTGTTTCAGCCCTGTGTTGAGCGCCATGATCTGCTCCCGCTGCACATAGAGATCGAGATAGACCTTGACCTTGCTGCGCAAAATATCGGGGTTGATGGGTTTGAAAATATAATCCACCGCGCCGATTTCAGCCGCACGGGTGGCATATTTGTCTTCCTTGCTTATGGCCGTTGCGAAAATAATCGGCGTACCGCGCATCGACTCGTCTTCCTGCATCAGCGCCGCCGTCTCGAACCCGTCCATACCCGGCATCTGTACATCGAGTATCACCGCCGCGAATTTGCGCCGCAGCATGATCGACAGCGCCTCGTTGCCCGACTCTGCCCTGAAAAGCCGTGCGGGCAGACCTTTCAGCACCTTTTCCGTTGCGACAAGGTTTTCGCGACGGTCATCGACAATCAGGATATTCGGGCCAGTCGTGTTTTCAGCCAGCATTGTTTTCTCCGCTCAGCCGCAACAATAGCGGCGCAATCTGCGCGAGTTCCACAACATAATCGACTGCCGCTGCCTCGATCGCGGCGCGGGGCATGTAGGGGGACTCTGCTGTGGCAGGGTCTTGCACCACGGCAATCCCGCCGCGTTCCTTGATCGCCCTCAACCCCGCACTGCCGTCCCCGCTCGCGCCTGTCAGCACGACACCGATCAGGCGTGGCCCGAGAGCCACCGCTGCGCTTTCAAACAGCATGTCAATGGACGGGCGCGAATAGTTAACAGGCGGGTCGACCGACAGACTCAGAATGCGTCCGGGATCAATCAACAGGTGATAGCCAGCGGGCGCAAGATAGCCGGTACCTGCGACCATGATTTCCTTATCCTCCGCCTCTTTCACCATCATCGCGCTGTGGCGCGAAAGGTATTCGGC
This sequence comes from Alphaproteobacteria bacterium, assembly GCA_043759865.1. Lineage (GTDB taxonomy): Bacteria > Pseudomonadota > Alphaproteobacteria > Micavibrionales > UBA2020 > JAPWJZ01. The sequence goes on from JAYUPV010000117.1 coordinate 2,757, forward strand.
AAGGAATGAATCGCCATCGGGCGAGACATGCTGGACGACTGCGACAGGCAGCGGAAACGAGGCGGGAAGGCCGAAGAAAATTTCCTTCAGTGCTGACATGCCCCCCGCCGAAACACCGATAACAACCGCTTCATACATGTGTGTCACCTGCGATTTTCCGGTAGACACGCTGCTTTGCGTCCACCGGTTCGAACTGCTCGCGGATGGCGGTAAAGTTCAGCGTTTCCTTGTTGCCAAGGCACAAGAACCCGCCATGCCGCAGGCTGGCTGCGAATAGCTGCAGCACGCGGTCCTGCAGCGTGCGGTCGAAATAAATCATCACGTTCCTGCAGCAGATCATGTTCATCTCGCCGAACACGCCGTCGGTGACAAGGTTGTGGTAGGAGAAAGTGATGCGTTCTTTCAAGACGTCTTTAATCTTGGCAAGGTCATAGCCCGCGTTGAAATAATCGGCGAGCGCAGCCACACCGCCTGCCGCCTTGTAATTCACCTCATACGCTTTGAGGTTTTCGGCGGAATAAACCCCGTTTTGCGCGGTTTCTATCGCGTGTTTGTTGAAATCGGTCGCGTAGAGCCGCGCACGGGACAGGAATTTTTCCTCGTGCAGCAGTATCGCCATCGAATAAGCCTCCTGCCCCGTGGCGCAGCCGGCATGCCATATTTTTGCAAATGGAAAGGTCTTGAGGCTCGGCACCACATGCTCGCGCACGGCGCGGTAAAAGGCCGGGTCGCGGAACATTTCGGTGACAGGCACCGACATATGACGCAGCAGCAGGTCGAAATAGGCTTCATCGTGGAAAATCCGGTCGAGCATCTGCGTATAGCGCGTAAATGCCGCCCCGTCGCGCACCAGTTCCATGCGCCGCCGCAGCGATGAAAAAGAATAGTTGCCGAAGTCATAGCCGTAGCGGCGGCGGATACCCTCGATCAACAGGGCTATTTCCGTCCGCTCGATATCCGCGTCCTGTGTCAAGCGGTCGTGTCCTGACTGAACAACCACACGCGCATGAGCGTCAGCAGGCGTTCCACATCGACCGGCTTCACAAGATAGTCGTTCGCGCCCGCCGCAAGGCATTTTTCCTGTTCCTCCGCCATCGCGCGCGCGGTGAGGGCGATGATGGGCAGCCGCAGCCATTCCTTTTGTGCGCGCATTGCGCGCATGGATTCATACCCGTCCATCAGCGGCATCATGATGTCCATGATCACAAGCTCGACGCCCTGCTCCTGCCGCAGTTTATCAAGCGTCATCTGGCCGTTGTCGGCGATGACAACCTCCATGCCGTGTTTCTTCAAAACTTTCGACAGCGCGAAGATATTTCGCATATCGTCATCCACCAGCAATATTTTCCTACCTTGGAGCACCCGGTCTGGATTGTGCTGCATGCGGATGATGGCCTGCTGGTCTTTCGACAGCGAAGCCTCGACGCTGTGCAGGAAAAGAGTCACCTCGTCCAGCAGCCGGTCGGAAGAATGCACGCCCTTGATAACGATGCTGCCGGTATAGCCGCCAAGCTGGCGGTTCTCGTCCTCCGTCAGTTCCCGCGCTGTGTAGATGATGACGGGCGGAAGTTCGCTCCCCTCTCCCACTTGCGCCCCGGCTTTGTGCAGCCATTCGAAACCGGTCATGTCGGGTAATTGCAGGTCGAGTATGAGACAATCGAACCGCTCCTGCCCCACGCGCGCTAGCGCCGTCGCGCCCATGCCGATGCAGGTGATGTCGATGTCTTTTTTCTTCAACAGGCTTTGTATCGCGCTCTGGGTTTTCCGGTCGTCCTCGATTACCAGTATTTTACGGATGCCGGGTTTGCTGATTTCCTCTATCTTCGCAAAAACGCCGTCAATAGCCTCGGCCCTGACCGGCTTGGTCAGATAGCCGATGCCCCCCTTGCGCAGGGGGACAGGCGCACCACCCGCGTCATTTCCGGTGATGATATGCACGGGAATATGGCGTGTCCGCAGGTCGTGTTTCAGCTGGTCAAGCACCGTCAGTCCATTGATGTCGGGCAGTTGCAGGTCGAGAATAATCGCACTGACAGGATATTGCGAGGCCAGCAGGATGCCTGTTTTACCGTCGCCTGCCGCAAGGCATTTGTACCCACGCTGGCGGGCGGTTTTCATGAGTATCTGCGAAAATGCCTTGTCGTCCTCGATAACCAGCAGGATTTTATCGCGGTCGACGATAGACTTGCGGTCGTCGGGCACAAATTCCTGCACAAAAGCGCGCGGCATTTCCGCCAGCCCTTGCGGGCGGGAGGCTTCGGCAGGACTGTCGCTGGGTTGCGTATCCGCGCTACCGGAGGAT
>JAYUPV010000118.1:0-3458 GCA_043759865.1 Alphaproteobacteria bacterium
ACACATGCTTGAGCGTTTTTTGAAACTATTTAGCGATGACCCGAAGGAAAGAGCTTCCGCACCGATGTCTGTTCATTTTATGGGCAGAATAAAAAAAGAGCATGAGTCTATTATTCTAAAGTTACTTGATAGTCCGAATAAGGAATTCAAGTTAAAAACAGACTTAGATGCAGACGTTTATATCATTCGAGAAAAAGAAGAAATCTTTGTTCTTGCGATGGAAGTACAAGATGTTCCGGCATTTGGCAAAGGCATTATTGTACATTCCTTTTTTGATAACTTAACAGAAGAGAAAGCGCAGGATTTAGTAGGGATGTATAGCCGATGAGCACGGTCGCTGAACTCGCGGCGGAAGCCGCAGAAGCCGATATCTCAACAGGATTGTTGACGCAGGAGGAGTATGCGGAAAATTTTTCCGACATCCACCCCCCGCTCGACCGCAACAAGGCACTGATTGAATCCGCGCGCTGCCTGTTCTGCTACGATGCGCCCTGCATCGAGGCCTGCCCGACCAGCATCGACATTCCGGTGTTCATCAAGAAAATCTCGACTGACAACGTCAAGGGCGCGGCGAAAACCATTCTTGAAGCCAACATCATGGGTGGCAGCTGCGCGCGCGTCTGCCCGACCGAAGAACTGTGCGAGGAAGCCTGCGTACGCAACACGCAAAGCGGCCAGCCCATCAAAATCGGCATGTTGCAACGCTACGCCGTCGACGGGTTGATGAAACGCGACGACCGCCAGATTTTCGTGCGCAAGCCGAAGACCGGCAAAAAAATCGCCGTGGTGGGCGCGGGGCCTGCGGGTCTTTCCTGCGCGCACCGCCTGTCTCGCGAAGGCCACGATGTGGTGGTTTTCGAGGCGCGCGAAAAAGCGGGCGGCCTGAACGAATACGGCATTGCCGCCTACAAAGTCCCCGATGATTTCGCCCAACGCGAGGTCGACTACATCCTTTCCCTCGGCGGCATCGAAATCAAATACGGCCACGCTATCGGCAAGCAGGTCACGCTCGCGCAGCTGCGCAAAGATTACGCCGCCGTGTTCCTCGGCATGGGTTTGCAGGGCGTCAACGCGCTCGGCATTAACGACGAAGAATTAAAAGGCGTGGAAAGCGCGGTCGATTATATCGAGGAACTTCGCAAGGCAGGCGACGACCTGTCGAAACTGCCCGTCGGGCGGCGCGTGGTTGTGATCGGCGGCGGCAACACCGCTATCGACATCGCGATACAGGTAAAGCGCCTCGGCGCGGAGTTCGTGACGCTGCTCTACCGTCGCGGCGCGGAAAACATGACCGCGACCACATGGGAACAGGAATTCGCGCAGACCAACGGCGTGACCATCAAGCATTGGGCGATGCCGAAAAAACTGGTCAGTAACCGTGGCCATGTTTCCGCACTCGAATGCGAATACACTCAAGTAGATGCAAACGGCAAACTGATGGGCACGGGCGACACCTTTACCCTTCCCGCCGATCAGGTTTTCAAGGCCATCGGGCAGGTCTTCGTGCCGTCGCCGCTGAGTGAAGGCGGCAAGGACTTGTTGCAACTGACCAAAAAAGGCCGCATCGCCGTGAATGACGACGGGCTTACTTCGCTTGCGGGCGTGTTCGCGGGCGGCGACTGCATCGAAGGGCAGGACCTTACCGTTTCCGCTGTCGAAGGCGGCAAAATCGCGGCGGTCGCCATCGACCGCTACCTGAAATCGAAAAACTGAACCAACCATAGAAAGAAAATAAAAAAATGTCAGAGTCACGGCAAAAAGACCGGTTCCAGAAGGAAGAAAAAGAAGCCGAAGGGCTGCTCTGGGCGAAATTGCGCGACGGTCATGGCGGGCATAAATTCCGTCATCAGGTCACCGTCGGCCCCTATATCGCCGACTTCATGACTTTACCTTTGAAACTCATCGTCGATATCGACGCCGCCCATTCGGACAACAAGCGCAACGAAGCGCGCGTGAAAGTCCTGAAAACCCTCGGCTATGAAGTGCTGCGCCTGAAGGACGGCGAAGTGCTTGAAAACGTCGAAGGCGCGCTCAAGGAAATCACCAAGGCAATCGCGCAAAGAGAAAAGACCAAGAAATAAATCCGAGGAGCTTTTTAAATGGCCGACCTTACCTGTAAAATCGGCGGTGTCACGTCGCCCAATCCGTTCTGGCTCGCCTCTGCGCCGCCGACGGACAAGGAATACAACGTGGTGCGCGCGTTTGAAGCGGGCTGGGGTGGCGTGGTGTGGAAGACCCTCGGCGAAGACGGACCTCCCGTGGTCAACGTATCTTCCCGCTACGGCGCGATGCATTACAACGGCACGAAAATGATGGGACTCAACAATATCGAGCTTATCACCGACCGCCCGCTGGATGTGAACCTGCTCGAGATCGCGCGAGTCAAGAAAAACTGGCCGGACCGCGCGTTGATTGTCTCCCTCATGGTTCCGTGTGAAGAAAACGCGTGGGAAAAAATCGTCAAGCGCGTGGAGACCACCGGCTGCGACGGCATCGAGTTGAATTTCGGCTGCCCGCACGGCATGTCGGAACGCGGCATGGGTTCGGCCGTGGGACAGGTGCCGGAATATATTAAAAACGTCACCACTTGGTGCAAGAAACACACCAAAATGCCGGTGTTCGTTAAACTGACGCCGAACATCACCAACATCCTGCACCCCGCGCGCGCGGCGGTGGAGGGCGGGGCGGATGCGGTGTCGCTGATCAACACCATCAATTCCATCACCGCCGTCGATCTCGACCGCATGTCGCCGGAACCCGTGGTCAACGGCGTGGGCGCGCATGGCGGCTATTGCGGCCCTGCGGTAAAGCCGATTGCCCTCTGCATGGTTGGTGAAATCGCGCGCGACGCTGCGTGCAAGCGCATCCCCATTTCCGGCATCGGCGGCATTTCGAACTGGCGCGACGCGGCGGAGTTTATTTCTCTCGGTGCTGGTTCGGTGCAGGTCTGCACGGCGGCGATGCATTACGGTTTTAAAATCATCGACGATATGTGCGACGGCCTTTCGAACTGGATGGATGACAAGGGCTATAAAAATCTCGATGCGTTCCGTGGCCTTGCCGTGCCGAACTACAAGAACTGGCAGGATCTTGATATGAACTACGATATCAAGGCGAAGATTGACCCCGATAAATGTATCGAATGCGGCCTTTGCCACATCGTCTGCGAAGACACCTCGCATCAGGCCATCACTTCGGAAAAGGGCGCAGACGGCAAGCGCATTTATACCGTGGTCGATCAGGAATGCGTCGGCTGCAACCTGTGCATGCTGGTCTGCCCCGTCGAAAGCTGCATCACCATGGTGCAGGTCGACAACGGCAAGCCCTACATGACCTGGCTTGAAGACCCGCGCAACCCTGCCAACACCGGCAAAACCAAGAAGACGGCATAGAAGGGAAGTACCATGGATTTCGAGAAAAAAATGGAACAGATGGACGCGCTGATGGCGGCCGCGAAA
>JAYUPV010000119.1:0-6225 GCA_043759865.1 Alphaproteobacteria bacterium
CAGTAAGCCACCCCCGTACTGTCTTTCGCCTGCGCACCGTATTCGGGGCGATATTGCTGACTATGCTGCTGCTGCCGCTGACCGGCATGCATTTTTTCCGCATCTACGAAAACGAACTGGTGCGCCAAACGGAAAGCGAGCTGATCGCGCAGGCGGTACTGATTTCGTCTTTCTACAAAGATTCATTCGCCCACGCGAAAATAAAAAACCCGCAGGAATACGGCAGCCCCGTGACCGTCACCATCGCGCCGCTCGATGAAAAATACCGACCCTACCCGCCTTTGCTCGATTTACGCACCGCCGACATATTGCCGCCGCGCCCCGACAGCGCACCGGCACATGTGCCGCCCGACGCAATCGCCGCCCGAATTGGCCGTGGACTGTCACCGATATTGCAGGATGCGAAGTTCAGCACGCTTTCCAGTATCCGCGTGCTCGATTACCGTGGCACGGTCGTGGCAGGGACGAGCGAAACGGGCACATCGCTCGCGCATACCGAGGAAGTAGCGGCGGCGTTGCAGGGCATATATGTCAGCCGCCTTCGCAAACGCATTTCCGACGAACCCCGCCCTGCCCTTGCCTCAATCAGCCGTGGCACGGACACGCGGGTTTTCATCGCCATGCCGATTGTAATGAACGACCGCGTTATCGGGCTTGCCTATCTTTCCCGTTCGCCGCGCAACGTTCTGAAGTCGCTGTACGAGGAACGCGAGAGCGTTTTTGTCGCGGGCGTGCTGATGCTGCTGATTACGGCGGGGGTCGCCTCGCTGCTTGGCTATGCCATCGGCAACCCGCTTTCCGCCCTCACCCGCCACGCGCAGCAATTGACGCTCGGTACGCGCAGCAGCGAAAAGCTTTCCGCGCCGCCGATTGCCGAGCTGGTGTCGCTGACCCAGAGTTTCGAGCAGATGTCGTCGACCATTGAGGCGCGGTCGGAATATATCCGCAGCTTTGCCATGCATGTGGCGCATGAGTTTAAAACACCGCTGACCGCCATTCAGGGCGCGGTCGAGCTGTTGCACGACCATACCAACGACATGAAGCCCGAGCAGCGCAAGCGTTTCATGGACAACATCATGCAGGATACCGACCGCCTGAAAACGCTGGTGTCGCGCCTGCTTGATCTCGCGCGCGCCGATGTGATGCAGCCAGGGCAGGAAACCGCCGATACCGGCGCCATTCTCGGCGCGCTGCAAAAACGCTATGCGGGCAGGCTGGCCATCACCCTGCCGGAGGCTGGCTATATAGCGGGCATCGCGCCCGACATTCTCGAAACGGTTTTCGTGAACCTTGCCGAAAACAGCCTGCAGCACGGCGCGAAAAATATTTCCATCACAGCCGCGTCCGCGCAGGACGCGCTGCTGCTTGATGTGACGGATGACGGCAAGGGCGTGTCGGAGGGCAATGCAGCGCGGCTGTTCACGCCCTTTTTTACAACGCGGCGGGAAAACGGCGGCACGGGCCTCGGGCTTGCGATCACGAAATCACTGCTGAAGGCGCATGGCGGGGATATCGGGTTTGTGGCTTCAGCGGCGGGCGCGCATTTCAGGATCACTCTGAAACCGCAGCCCGCCTGACACTATCCAATCAATAGGCGCGTATCTGCTGCAGGTTCAGGATTTGCAGCAACACGCTTGTCCAGATGTTGTAATCGCTATTGGTGTACGAGCCGTAGTCATAGCTGTTGTAATAGCCGTCGCGGTAGCCGCGCTGAAAGCCCTGGCGGAAGTAGTAGATGTATTCGTCCTGGCGGAGGTAATAGCCTCCGAAACCGTACATGCCGTCGCGGTAGCCGAAGGCGCCCTTGTAGTCATAGCGCCAGCGATCGAGCCTGTCGGCACGGCCCGCGCGGAAGCCTTCTTCATACCCGCTGTCCACGGCCTGACGCAGCAAGCGCGCGCCGTAGTAGTTGGTGCGGTAATACTGTCCGCCACGGTAATAGCGATAGCTGGGCGGCGTGTAGTAATACGGGTCGTTATAATAGTTGCGCTTCTGGTAGTACGCTTGCTGCTGCGCGCGCAGCCGGTTGTTGTAATCCAGTTGCAGCCGGTATGACTCGCGGCGGTGCTGGTGACGGAGCTCTTCCGCCGCCCGCTCTGCCTCGCGTTGCTGGTCTTTCAGCGACTTGCGGTATTCCGGCTGGCGCTGCTGTTCCTCGGCGATCAGCACCTGCTGCTGCTGGCGGTTGAGGCGGCGCTGCCGGGAGGCCTGCGCTTCGTCGCGCTCGGTTTCCGCTTTCAGGCGGCGGGCTTCGCGCTGTTCGGTCTCCAGCCTGTTCTGGGTCTGGCGGTCCCTTGCCGCCTGTTCGTATTTCTGCTGCAGGGCAAGGCGCGCTGCTTCATCTGCTTTTTCCTGACGCAGTTTTTCCGCCGCTGCGTCTTCCTTGCGCTGTTCACGGAGCTCGGTGCGGTCTTCGATGCGCTCCGCACGGTCATCCTGACGGCTTTGCTGGGCTGCGTCCCTTTTCGCCTCGCGCTCGGCCTGTTCACGGTCGGCCTTTTCCTGTGCGGCAAGGGCGGCGGCGGCTTCTTTTTCACGCCGCGCTTCGCGCTCCTGTTCGTTGTCTTCTTTACGGGCGGCGCGTTCTTGTTGATTGTCTTCCTTGCGATCGACGCGTTCCTGCCGGTTCTTTTCCTTTTCGGCCTGCTGCTGCGCTTCCTGCTCCTGACGTTCTTTCTCGGTGGCTGCGCGTTTTGCATCGCGTTCCTGTTCGGCCTGTTCGCGCTGCGCGGCGCGTTCTTGCTCCGCCTGCTCGCGCTGTGCGGCGGCGGCGGCTTCTTCGGCCTGTTTGCGGTCGGCTTCGGCGCGTTTTGCATCACGCTCGGCTTTTTTGGCTTCGCGCTCCTGTGCGGCCTGCTGCTCCTGGGCCGCCCGTTCTTGCTCGCGCGCCTGCTTTTCCTGTTCCTGCGCTGCGCGGTCGGCATCACGCTGCTGGTCGCGCTGGAGTTTTTCCTCGGCTTGCTGCTGCTGCTTTTGTTCCTGCTCGGCCTGTTGCTCGACGGCACGGTCCTGCGCTGCCTTTTCGCGCTCGGCGCGTTTTTGATCGCGCTCCTGCTGGCGCTGTTCCTGCTTGGTGGGTGGCGGGGGGTCAGGTTCTTCCTGAGGAACGGCTTGCTGTATTTCCTGTGGCGGCGCCTGTTCTTCTTGCGCCTGCACGGCTGCGGGAGAGGTGGCGGCGAGCAGGAAAACAAGCAAGGCCGCGCCGGAAACATTAAGCTTAGTCATAAGATTACCTCATATGATCCAAAGTTGAACCTATAGCCTTTAAACGTATGAAAGGGCAAAACCCTTCCTTTTAAATTATCGTCAATAAAATCAAGGCGATAGACGAGGCTGCCCTCCCCGTCTGAATTTCCTGTATTTTAGCCCCCAAAAGGTGAATATTGCCTTTATTCATCCGAAAGAAAAACCCCATGCCCCATTCGCAAAAAAAGCGCAACCCGCCGCCGCTGCGCGAGGTTTTCAGGTTCCTGAAAGACCATTTCGGGAAAACCCCGTGGATGATCTTCGGCACGTTCTTTTTCATTTTCATCGCCGCCATGACCAGCACGATTATGCCGCAGATGTATGCATGGCTGGTCGACGGGCTGTCGGACAGCATCAAGGGACCGCGCAAAATCGATGCCGCGCTCGCCCCCATCATCGCGATCACCAGCCTGAGCCTGCTCTACCACATCAGCACGCGCCTTGCCCATTTCATCAATTGCTACACCAACACGCGCGTGCATGCCGCCATCGCCGCCGATTCAGTCAACTACGTCCACAGTTTCGAAACCGAGTGGCACACCAACACTTTCGCGGGCTCCATCGTCACCGCCATCAAGCGCGGGCGATCGGCGGCGCACCGGATGTTCGACACGGTCTGCTATGATTTCTGGCCCGCTATCGTCGTGGTCGTCGGCAGTATCGGCTTCGCGTGGGAAAAATCTCCGGTCATCGCGGTGTCGCTTGTCATCTATGCCATCTGCTTCACCGTTTTCAGCATCGTGCTGAGCCTCAAATACGTCGCGCCCAAAAACCGCATTTACGCCGACGAGGACAGCCGCCTTGGCGGCACTATCGCCGACAGCGTGACGGGCTATGCCGCCGTCAAGGCCTCGGGCGCGGAAGCGCATGAATACGCGCGCATCACCGCCGCCGCCAACCGCTTTGCCGTGGCGGCACGCACCGCATGGATACGCGCCAACATCCTTGCCCTCAGCCAGAACGTGATCATCAATATCGGGCGTATCGTGGCGCTCGTTATCGCCGCCTATTACTGGAGCCTGGGGCAGTTTTCGGCGGGCGATGTGATGTTCGTGCTGATGACCCAGCGCGTGCTGGCCGATTACCTCGACGGCATCGGGAACCGCCTGCGCGATATCATCGAATCCATCAACGATCTCGAAGAAGTGGTGACATGGCGCAGCCGCCAGCCGCTGATTACCAACCACGCCAAAATCGCTGCCAACGACGTGACGCAGTTCAGCTTGAAATTCGAGAACCTGACTTTCAATTACTCAAGCCAGCACAGCCCCGCCATTGCCGGTTTCAACCTTGAAATCCAGCCGGGCGAAAAGGTTGCGCTGGTTGGGCGCACGGGCAGTGGCAAGAGCACGCTGTTCAAGCTGCTGCACCGCTATTACACCCCGCAGGAAGGAAAAATTACCGTCGACGGTCACGACATCGCCGATATCGACATGCCCGGACTGCGCCGCCAGCTGGCACTTGTCTCGCAGGAGCCTGTGCTGTTCCACCGTAGCCTTGCCGAAAACATCGCCTATTCGCGCCCCGATGCCTCAATCGAGGATATCAAGAAGGCGGCATCCCGCGCACAAATCGCCGACCTTATCGAGAGCCTGCCGCTTGGCTATGAAACCCTTGTGGGCGAGCGCGGCATCAAGCTGTCGGGCGGCGAGCGTCAGCGCGTGGCCATCGCCCGCGCGCTGCTTGCCGATTCACGCATCATTTTGCTCGACGAAGCCACAAGCTCGCTCGACAACGAAACCGAACATCTGGTGCAGGAGGCGCTGGCGCAGCTGACCATTGGCCGTTCCGTGCTCGCCATCGCGCACCGCGTGTCGACCATTCAGGACTATGACCGCATCGTGGTCATGGATCACGGCAGGATTGTCGAAATCGGCAAGCATCATGAATTGCTGGCAAAGGACGGCGCTTACGCCAAGCTCTGCCAGCACCGCACGCCCGATTTTATTGCCGCTTAAATTTCGTTGCCGACTTTACGCACGCGTTCCGGCTTGTCGATATTGACACCTGCCGCGATGCCCGCCGACACAAGCAGATTCCACCCCGCCAGCAACCGGTAATACCCGTCAAATCCGCGCAGGGAAGGAATTTTGATGGTCGGGAACGGCGTATCGAAACTCGAAATCGCCACAACATTAACACCCGCGCCCGCGACCAGCACTTTTTGATATTTCTCGATATCGTCGCGAAACGGCTCGACCAGCACCACGACTTCATCTTGAAGCAACACTTCCTCGACACCGTGCAGGGCATATGTGCCTTCAAGATACATGCTTTTCTTGCGCGCGATTTCATTGGCCTTTAGCGCCAGTTCCTCCGCCACACCGTCATTGCGGCCGGAGAAGTAAACAATGTGCGCATCCGCGACGACCGCGATAATTCGGGCGTCGATATCCTGTTTCAATATGTTATCGCATTGTTTGGCCGCCTGCTCCTGCCCGCCCCACTCCCTGCCGCCGAGCAATGACTGGAAGAACAGCGCCTGTTCGACAACGCTTTTGCCTGCGGCAACCGCTTTTTCAACGCCGCAAGATAACGTAACGGTATCGGTCGAAAGCTCCGCCAGCCTGCTCGCCGGTGTCGCGACCACGCTATAGCGCGGCACGCTTTCTTTGGCGAGTTTTTCAAACAACGAATTCACTTCCTTGGTGCGCCCGCTGTTGCTGGCGGCAAGAACCATGTAGCCGTCTAAATTATATTCCGCCGCCTGCCGCGCGCCTTCGGTGACGATATGCTTGCCGCCCGAGCGCAAGGCCTGTGCGATCATGTTCTTCGCAGGAAAAATGCGGCTCGACCCTTCCCCCGTCAGCAGCAGGGGGTGGCCCTTCATCGCCTCCGCCCAGACATGCGTGGCATGCGGGTCGAATCGCGCGATAAGGCCGGGGGTTTCCAGCATCTCGTTCACAAGAAAAAAAGACGATCCCGGCTGCATGACAAACAACTCCATATGGACTATACTTATAAGTACACTATAAACAC
>JAYUPV010000120.1:0-2875 GCA_043759865.1 Alphaproteobacteria bacterium
TCTTCCGTCTGGTGCTGCGAGAAATAGCCGATGCGCAGCTTGCCCGACCTCACCAGCTCGCCCTGCATGGGGCTGAGTTTTCCGGCGATCAGCTTCATCATCGTCGATTTGCCGTTGCCGTTTGCGCCGAGCAGGGCGATGCGGTCTTCGGTGTCGATGTTTTCGTGGATCTTGCGGACGATGGGCTTTCCTTCGGTATAGCCGACATCGACCTGACGGATGGCGATAAGCGGCGGCGAAAGTTTTTCCGGCTGCGGGAAAACAAACCGCACGGCGCGCTCGGCCATTACTTCGTCAATAATGTCCATGCGTTCGAGCGCCTTCACGCGGCTTTGTGCCTGCCGTGCTTTCGCGGCGGAAGCGCGGAAACGGTCGACGAAAGCCTGCATATGCGCCCGCTGCGCCTGCTGTTTTTCAAACATTTTCTGCTGCAGGCCCAGTTTCGCGGCGCGTTCGCGCTCGAAGGTGTCGTAGTTGCCGGTATAGGCGACCAGTTTCTGCTTGTCGATATGAATGACATGGTCGACGCATTTGTTCAGCAGTTCGCGGTCGTGCGAAATAACCATCAGCGTGTGCGGATAAGACGAAAGATAACCTTCGAGCCACATGATGGCTTCAAGGTCCAGGTGGTTGGTAGGCTCGTCGAGCAGCAGGAAATCGGGTTCGACAAACAACGCCGCCGCCAGCGCCACGCGCATGCGCCACCCGCCCGAGAAGGACGAGAAAGGCTCTTTCAGCTGGTGTTCCTTGAACCCGAGACCGGTCAGCAAAATCGCGGCTTTCGAGGGCGCGGCATAGGCGTCGAGCTCGATCAGGCGGGCATAAATATCGCCGAGCTTGTTGGGGTCTTCTTCCGTTTCCGTCGCCTTCATCAATCCTGCCATTTCTTCATGGGCGTTGATGACCATGTCGATCAGCGGGGTTTCGGTGTCCTCGATATCCTGACGCACCATCCCGAAACGCTGGCGCTGCGTGAGGCTGATGCTGCCGCCATCGGCGTGCAATTCTCCGGCGATGAGCTTGAACAGTGTCGATTTGCCAGTGCCGTTCGCGCCCACAAGGCCGACCCGCCAGCCATCCATGATATTCACGCTCGAATCCTCGATGAGGGTGCGCGAGCCGATTTTGTAAGTGAGGTTGGAAATGGTCAGCATTTATCGTTATCCTTCAGGCAGATGGTTATGGCACAGCTGTTCACGAAAGTGAAGAACATAACATTGCCGAAACCCCTAAACCGTGATGTAATGCCTTGAAAGCACAGGTAAATGACAGAAAGCTCCAAACCCGTCAGCAGCGCCGCCAACCCCGCCATCAAGCGGCTGAAGTCGCTCGCCGCCAAAAAATACCGGGACGAGGAGGGAGTTTTCCTTGTCGAGGGGCTGCGGCATATCAAGGACGGGCTTGCGGGCGGGTTTACGCTCGACACCCTCGCCTGGTCGCCGCGCGGCGGCACAGATACTGCCTCAATGGCGAAACAGGCCAAGGGCGAATGCCTGTTGGTGACCGACGACCTTTTGTTGCGCATCACGGGCAGGGATAACACCCAGCCTATCATCGCCGCCTTCCGCCAGAAATTCATCGACGCAAACGATATCAATGCCGGCCTTTGGGTCGGGCTTGAAGGCATACGCGATCCGGGCAATCTCGGCACCATCATCCGCACGGCCGATGCGGTAAAAGCTGAAGGAATTCTGCTGCTCGGAGATACTTGCGACCCTTGGTCGCCCGAAGCTGTGCGCGGCTCGATGGGCTCTTTTTCCCGCGTCAAAATCGCGCGTTTGCCCGCATCCGATTTCAGCGGCTGGCGCAAGGCTTACAAAGGCCGCGTGGTCGGCACGCATCTGCAAACGACAACCGACTACCGCAAGGCCGATTATTCGCGCCCCCTGCTTCTACTCATGGGCAGCGAGGCGACGGGGCTGTCGGACGGCTTGGCGAAGGCCTGCGACACTCTGGTCAAAATTCCCATGGCGGGCGGGGCGGAATCGCTCAATCTTGCCGTCTCGACCGGGGTTATGCTTTATGAAATTTCCCGTAACACCATATAGATATAGGTCGGATTTAACCTTTACCACAGGGCCTCCTTGGGGTAGGTTGCATAATCATTTTTATTAATGCCTGTAACCGCGAGACGGTTCGGCTCGAAGAACGTTGGTAACCAGTGTTATCCGCGTTCAACTATATGGTAAGTATATGAAATCATATGCACATGCCAAAAGCCCCGCCTCCCGCGCACATCCTTCGGCGCGGCCAGAGGTGCTTGTTTTCGCGACGCGCACCCCCGCGCTCCATGGCACCGACCCCGAAGCCAAACGGCAGGAAATCCTCGAATACTTCCACAACACCTTCACCCTCTATGAAAGCCTGTTCGATTGTCTGAACGGCGACGCCGCTTTTTACGCGCGCGCCAACCCGCTGCGCCATCCGCTGATTTTTTACTACGGCCACACCGCCGTGTTTTTCATCAACAAGCTCAACGTGGCGGGGCTGGTGAGTGAGCGTGTCTGTCCGCGCATCGAATCCCTTGTCGCCATCGGCGTGGATGAAATGTCGTGGGATGACCTCGATGAAAAACATTACGACTGGCCGACGCCCGCCGAAATAAAGTCCTACCGCGACCGCACCCGCGCCATCGTCGATAATTTTATCCGCACCTGCGACATCACGCTGCCGATCAGCTGGAATAGCCCGCTGTGGATCGTGATGATGGGCATCGAGCACGAGCGTATTCACCTCGAAACCTCCGCCGTGCTGATGCGCGAGCTGCCCTTGCAGCATGTCAAAAACCATCCGCTTTGGGGCCACATCTGCCCCGAAAAAGGCGCAGCGCCCGAAAATGCATTGCTCGATATCGCAGGCGGCGCGGTGTCGCTCG
>JAYUPV010000121.1:0-3073 GCA_043759865.1 Alphaproteobacteria bacterium
AATTTTTTCTCGAGCGCGCCTTCAAGCTGCGCCGCCGCGCGGGTGCTTTCGGCCTGAAAGTCGACCTCGTCGCGCCATTCCTTCACGGTTGCGTGGTAATGCATTTCGTACACGCGCAAGGGCACGGTGTGCGTTACGCCGTCAACCGTCACATCGAGGGTTTTCGGCAGCGCTGCGATCTGCGCCTTGGTGATGCGCGGGTCGGTGATGGCAAGCTGCGGCTTCATGGTGCCAAGCACCTTGAATTCGGCTTCACTCGTCATGAGGTTCGCCGCGTAGTAAAGGTTGTGGCGGCCATAGTAAGGCTTGTCCATTTCGGCCAGTTGTTCGGGCGTAAAAAGTTTGGGGATAATCTGGTGCTCGAGCGCCTTGTCGATAGCGCGAGCGATTTTTTCGTGGTTCTGGGTCATGGCCGATGCCTTTTTGAATTGCGTTGAGGCCGGATTATTTGCCGCCAGCGGCAAAGAGTCAACCCGTTTCGGAAAGCCCCGCCTCCCCCCGAAAAAATGCGCTGCGCGGTGAAGAATTCGACTGTGCCTGTCGCGAACATTCACGAAGTTTCTTTGCATTCACGAGCGCGCAGCGCATGGAGTTTCGGGCGGGCCTTGGGGGCTAAATCCGCTGGGTAGTACAAAATATTCACAATATTCAATAACCTCGCCCAAATTCCGGGCGTATAGCCAAGAATATCACGATGTTACTGAAAACGCAATTATTGTGATATTTTAATCGCAATATCAAAGGGTTGGACATTGCGATTGCCACCCCGATGAAAATCGGAGTCCAGTTTATAAAACATCCATCTCGAATATTGGCGGTAGAGATTTACAGGACTGGACCCTGACTTTCGTCGGGGTGGTTTAACCCCAACATCCCCCTTTTTTTCAAAGCGGTGCGGGTCTAGTATCTGGGCTGGATAAGCCGCGCGGGGTTTCCGCGCAACGACGAAAGCAATTGGTTATGTCAAACGCAAACCGCCCTCTCTCGCCGCATCTGCAGATTTACCGCCCGCAGCTGACCACGATGCTGTCGATCCTCCACCGCATTACCGGTTTCGGCCTTGCGATCGGGGCGATGGTGCTGACCTGGTGGCTGCTCGCCACTGTTTCGGGCGAAGAACAGTTCAATTATTTCCAGGCGGTCGCGCGATCGGTCGCGGGGCGGCTGTTTTTGTTCGGCTGGGTCTGGGCTTTTGTGTATCACTTTCTCAACGGGCTGCGGCATCTGGTGTGGGACACCGGCCGGTGGCTCGAATTGAAAAAAGCCTATGCAAGCGGCTGGGTTGTTTTTTTCGGGTCGTTCGTTTTGTCAGCGGCCCTCTGGTTCGGGATAGGGTGAGATAATGACCGATAGTAAAAAAGAAACCATCCGCTCCCCCCTCGCCCAGGCGCGCGGCCTCGGCTCGGCGAAAGACGGCACGCATCATTGGTGGATGCAGCGCGTAACGGCGATTGCGCTGATACCGCTGTCGATTTACTGGCTCGCGCATCTCGACGATCTCGCGGAAAAAGATTACGCCATGTTCATCAGCTGGCTCGGCGACCCGTTCGTCAGCATTGCCGCGCTGCTGTTCATCGCCGCCTCGTTCTATCACGCCATGCTGGGCGTGCAGGTGATTATCGAAGATTACGTACATGAAGAAGGCAGCAAGATCGGCTGCCTGCTGCTGAACAAGCTCTGCTTTTTCTTCATGGGCTTCGCGTGTTTCTTCGCCGTCGTTTATATCAACTTCGCGCTCTACGGAAGGGCCGCGCCATGACCAAGCAAAACTATCCCATCATCGAACATGAATACGACGTTGTCGTCGTGGGTGCCGGCGGCGCGGGGCTTCGCGCCACTTTCGGCATGGCGGAAAAGGGTTTGAAAACCGCCTGCATCACCAAAGTTTTCCCGACACGCTCGCACACCGTCGCGGCGCAAGGCGGCATTTCGGCCGCGCTCGGCAACAACGGCGAAGACGACTGGCGCTGGCATATGTACGACACCGTCAAGGGCTCCGACTGGCTCGGCGATCAGGACGCGATTGAATATATGTGCCGTGAAGCAATGCCGGCGGTTATCGAGTTAGAGCATTACGGCGTGCCCTTCTCGCGCACCGACGAAGGAAAAATTTACCAGCGCGCTTTCGGCGGCATGACAACGCATATGGGCAAAGGCACAGCGCGCCGCACCTGCGCCGCCGCAGACCGCACCGGCCATGCGATCTTGCACACGCTTTACCAGCAATCGCTGAAGCACAAAGCTGAATTCTTTATCGAATATTTCGCCCTCGACCTCATCATGGATGAAGAAGGCGTTTGCCGTGGCGTGATGGCGTGGAACTTGGCCGATGGCACTATCCACCGTTTCCGCGCGCATTCGGTTGTTCTTGCGACGGGCGGTTATGGCCGCGCTTATTTCTCCTGCACTTCCGCGCACACTTGCACGGGCGACGGCAACGCGATGGTGTTGCGTGCGGGATTGCCGCTGCAGGACATGGAATTTATCCAGTTCCACCCCACAGGAATTTACGGCGCGGGCTGCCTGATTACCGAAGGCGCGCGCGGCGAAGGCGGATACCTGACCAATTCGGCGGGCGAGCGTTTCATGGAGCGCTATGCGCCGTCGGCAAAAGATTTAGCGTCACGCGATGTCGTGTCGCGCTCGATGACAGTCGAAATCCGCGAGGGTCGCGGCGTGGGCGAGGCGAAGGACCATATCTTCCTGCATCTCGAACATCTCGACCCGGCGATTTTAAAAGAACGCCTGCCCGGTATTTCAGAAACCGCGCGCATTTTCTCGAACGTCGACGTAACCAAAGAACCCATTCCCGTTTTGCCGACCGTGCATTACAACATGGGCGGCATCCCCACCAACATCCACACCGAGGTACTGCGCCCGACGCGCGCCGATGAGGATGCGACGGTGCAGGGCCTGATGGCCGTGGGCGAGGCCGCCTGCGTCTCGGTGCATGGCGCGAATCGCCTCGGCACGAACTCCCTGCTTGATCTCGTGGTGTTTGGCCGCGCCGCCGCGCATCGCGCTGCCGAGACGGTGAAGCCCGGCGCCTCGCAGCCGCCGCTACCGCCCCGCG
>JAYUPV010000122.1:0-5090 GCA_043759865.1 Alphaproteobacteria bacterium
CCTTTGATGACGGCGGTGTGGTAGGCGAGTAGCTGGACGGGGATGGTGTACAAAATCGGCGCGACAAAAGCATCGACTTCGGGGATTTCAATCGTCCAGGTGCATTTGTCTTTCAGCTTCGCAATGCCCTGCTTGTCCGAAATCAGCAGCACCTTGCCGCCGCGCGCGATGACTTCCTGCGCGTTCGACGCGGTTTTTTCGAATAAAGCGTCATAGGGGGCAATCGCAATGACCGGCACGTTTTCGTCGATAAGGGCAATGGGGCCGTGCTTCATTTCGCCCGAGGCATAACCCTCGGCATGGATGTAAGAAATTTCCTTCAGCTTCAGCGCGCCTTCAAGCGCGATGGGGTATGAAGTGCCACGACCAAGGTAAAGCACATCCCGCGCTTCGGCGATTTGCTTCGCCATTTCGCGGATTTTACCGTCATGGCCGAGCAGTTCGGCAACACGCGCCGGTACTTCGCGGAGGGCGGCGGTCAGCTGTTTTTCACGTTCGACGCTGATCGTGCCGCGTTTGCGCGCGAGGGCGATGGAAAGGCAGGCGAGCGTGGTCAGCTGCGTGGTGAAGGCCTTGGTCGAGGCGACACCCACTTCCGGCCCTGCAAGGGTGCGGAGGACGTGGTGGGATTCACGCTCGATGGTGCTTTCGATGGTGTTCAGTATCGACACGCATTTCTGGTTCTGGCGGCGGCAATAGCGCAGCGCTTCGAGCGTGTCGAGCGTCTCGCCCGATTGCGAAATGAAAATAGCGGCGCCGTCTTTGGGCAGCGGCGCTTCGCGGTAGCGGAATTCGGACGCGATATCGACTTCGGTCGGGATGCGCGCGACTTGTTCCAGCCAGTATTTGGCGACAAAGCCTGCGTAATAGGCCGTGCCGCAGGCGGCGATGGTGATTTTCGGCGCATCGGCAAGCGCCATGATTTCATCGGGCAGCGTAATGTGGCCGGTGGCCGGATTGATGTAGGTGTTGAGCGTGTCGCCGATGACGGCGGGCTGCTCGTTGATTTCTTTTTCCATGAAGTGGCGGTAATTGCCCTTGCCCATCAGCGCGCCCGACTGCGCGGTGATGCGGATTTCACGTTCGATTTTCTTGCCCTCGGCGTTGCGAATGGTAACGCCCGCACGCGACATTTCGACCCTGTCGCCGTCTTCGAGGAAGGAGATTTTGTCGGTCAGCGGCGCCAGCGCGTAGCTGTCCGACGCCATGAACATTTCGCCCTTGCCGTAGCCGATAGCAAGCGGCGTGCCGAAACGCGCGCCGATGATGAGGTCTTTTTCGCCGGAGAAAATCATGGCGATGGAGAACGCGCCGCGCAGCCGCGCCAGAGCCTGGTCGACCGCGACCGTCGGCGTCATGCCCTGCCGCAGGTAATAGGTGACGAGATGCGCGATGACCTCGGTGTCGGTTTCGGACTCAAAGTGGAACTGCGACTGTTCCAGCTCTTCCTTCAATTCCTGATAGTTTTCGATGATGCCGTTATGCACGACCGCGACATCGTTGGTAATGTGGGGGTGCGCGTTGCGCTCGGTCGCGCCGCCATGGGTCGCCCAGCGCGTGTGGCCGATGCCGACCGTGCCGCCGAGAGGTTCTTTTTTCAGTTTCTCGGACAGGTTGCCGAGTTTGCCTTCCGCCCTGCGCCGCTGCAATTTTCCGTCGACCAGTGTCGCGATGCCCGCGCTGTCATAGCCACGATATTCGAGGCGCTTCAAGCCCTCGACCAGAAGGGGGGCTGCTTCTTTTTCTTTCGACAGAATGCCGACGATGCCGCACATAAGATTTTCTCCTGAAGGTTGCGGTGATTATTTCTTCGCTTTGTCTTTTTCTTTTTTCTTGATGTCCCTGAACCGCTTTGCCCAGCCTTCTTTGGTGTCCTGATGGGCGCGGGTGAGGGAGAGGGAGTCGGCCGGCACATCGCGTGTGATGGTGCTGCCCGCGCCCACAATGGCGTTGTCGCCGACGGTGACGGGCGCGACGAGGGCGGTGTTGGAACCGATGAAGGCTTCCTTGCCGATGGTGGTTTTGTATTTCAGGAAGCCGTCATAGTTGCAGGTAATCGTGCCTGCGCCAATATTCGCCTTTTCACCGATATCGGCATCGCCGAGATAGGAAAGATGGCTGGCCTTTGCGCCCGCGCCGATATTCGCGTTTTTGGTTTCGACGAAATTGCCGACCTTGGCGGCGGCTCCGACTTTCGTGCCGGGGCGCAGGCGGGCGAAGGGGCCGATCTGCGCGCCTTCCGCGACCGTTGCGCCTTCGATATGCGAGAAGGGCAGGATTTCGACATTGTTGGCGATGGTCACGCCGGGGCCGAAAACGATATTCGGTCCGATGGTGACGTCTTGGCCGATAACGGTGTCAAAGCTGAAGAACACGCTTTCCGGGTCGGTCAGCGTCGCGCCCCCCAGCATGTGGAGCTTGCGCAGGCGTTTTTGCATCAGGCGTTCGAGGTTGGCGAGGTCTTCGCGGGTGTTGATGCCTGCGGTTTCTTCCTCGTCGATTTCGACCACATGGGTCGTGCGGTTGTCTTTGCGCGCGATCTGCGGAAGGTCGGTCAGGTAATATTCTTTTTGCGCGTTGTCGTTGCCTACTTGTGAAAGCCAGTCAAACAGTTTTGCGCCATCCGCGCAGACGATGCCGCCGTTGCAGAGCGTGATTTTGCGTTGTTCTTCGGTCGCGTCTTTCCACTCGATGATTTTTTTCAAACTGCCGTCGTCGTCCATCACCATGCGCCCGTATTTTGCGGGGTCGGCAGGGCGGAAGCCGGAATAGGTCAGGCCAATCGCCGGTATCTGGCGGCGCAGCGCGACCATGCGTTGCATGGTTTCGGAGGTGACAAGCGGGGTGTCGGAAAACACCACAAGTATGTCGCCGTCAAAACCCTTGAAATGTTCTTTCGCCGCAAGCGCCGCGCCGCCTGTGCCGTTGGCGGTGGATTGTACGGCGGTGGCGTGGGGCTTCACGGCATCGGCCACAGCGCCCATGTCGGTGCCGATGACGACCACGATTTTTTCGGGGTTCAGCGCCTCGCAGGTGGCGACCACATGGCTGACCATGGCGCGGCCCGCAATTTCGTGCAGCGGCTTTGCGAGGGCGGATTTCATCCGCGTGCCTTTTCCGGCGGCGAGAATAATGCAGGCGAGTTTTTTGTTGGTCATGTTCTTTCGTTTCCCCTGAAGTCAGGAAAGCAGTTCGCGCGCGCTGCTTCAAGTCACAGTTTGTTGCATCGCGTTACATGAAAGGTAAGTATTTTCATAGGTTTGTGCAGATTTTGTGCAGATGCCTCTTTGCCCTCTCTCCCGTTCTTACGGGAGAGAGTTGGAGAGAGGGAACAGAGCGGAGGGAGTTATCGGAGAATGGGTGACTATTGAGAAATAGCGCTGCACCCTCTCCCGGCCTCTCCCGCAAGCGGGAGAGGGGAAGGTAGAAAACGCTTACTCTGAAATTACTTCTTCGCCGCCGAAGAAAGATGCGCGACGACCGCGCCGTAGGAGGAATTGATCTCCATGCGCACGGGCACCACGGGGCTGTTGTCGTCAAGGCGCGCGAACCAGATGGTCGGCGGCTTCTTGAGGCCCTCGGTGTGTTCCTGCACGGCCATCCAGCCGCGCTGCTTGTCTTTCGGCTTGAAGCCCGCGACGGGCTCGACCTTCAGCGTGCAGCGCAACGCGACGCCATGGAAATTGGAATACTTGCTTTTCGCGATGTCGTCCTTGCCGTCATCCTTCAGCGTGATGTTGAAGCGGCGCTTGCCGTCGAAAACGGGGAACGAGCCTTCGCACTTTTCGGTGTTCTTGGTGTTCTGCATCATCAACAGCGCGCCCGTCAGCATGTCGACGGTGTCCTTGGTCAGTTCTTCCTGCGTATCGCGCTTCACAACGGTCTTGTCGCCCTGCTGGGTGGTGGTTTTCAGCAGGTTGCCCTTGGGGTCATAGCTCATCTCGGTCATTTTTTCGTCATGGCGCCAGGTGCTGCGCGAGGTGGAGACGGTGGGGATCAGCACGCCTTTTTCGCTGTGGCCCGAAGTGGAGTAGGAGCCTTTCCACGGGAAGATGCTGCCGATGAAACCGTCGGTCTGCGCATCGAGGCCGATGTCGTAAGCTTGTTTGGTGAGGTCGAGCTCGAGGCTTGCGTTCAGCGCCTTGAAGCCGCCGGCATAAACGTCATAGCGTAGGTCGAGCTTTTTCGGCTCGGTCACGTCATAGCGCAGCGACACGTTTTCGTAGTAGGGCTTGTACCCTTCCTGCGCGCTGGCGGCGCTGGCGGAAAAGCCGATTGCGGCGGCGAGAGCCACCGAGAAAACAGTCTGGTAAAATTTCTTGCTCATGTATCGCTGCCTTTCTATCCGGCGCTGGCAGTCTTGGTACGTAGGCCGGAGCAAATTACCTGCGGTTAAAAAAATGAGCAGGTACGGTTACAGGCTTTAAGCCTCAAGACAGCAATATGCAGTAAGCATGCCGGAATTGCCAGCATTATGACTTCACTCTTTGTTGCAGATGGTTACAGGGAAAAGACGTGGTATTTCAAGGGGTTTCAGCGGGTGTTGGTTGCCATTCCGCGACCCTTTTTTCAAGCGCGGCGGTTTGCTCCCGCGTGAGTTTTTTTGCAGCCCTCTCGACCAGCAGCGGGGCCAGCTTGTCGCCGCCCCTGAAAGCGAGGCTGTACCAGAAGCACGCCTCGACATCGCTTTGCGGCACGCCGCGCCCCTTGAGATAAAAAGTGCCGAGATTCAGCTGCGCGGGGGCATAGCCCTGCTGCGCCGATTTGGTGTAGAGGGCAAAGGCGGCCGCTTCGTCTTTTTCAACGCCGCGCCCGCCATCGGAATACAAAACGGCGAGAGCATTCTGCGCGCGCGCATTCCCCGCGTCAGCCATGCGGCGGATGTCTTCGACCGAGTTTTTGACGGGTGAAATGACTTGCGTGTCGGTATCTGCGGCGGCAAAGCCCGGCAGCGCAAGGAATGACAGTAAAAGCAGGGTAAAGAGATACCGCATCAGCCGCGGCGCGGGCTGCATTTTTTCTGGCAGGCATGGGGGTCGATGCCCTCGCGGCGCAATTTTGCCTTCTGGTCGTTGGTCGGCGGGCTCATG
>JAYUPV010000123.1:0-2872 GCA_043759865.1 Alphaproteobacteria bacterium
CGGCCTGTGAAAACTCGAAGCCTTCGGTCAACTGGTGTTTAGCGGCGAGTTTGTATGCGCCTTCGTAATCCCGCACTTCGATGCGGCGGCGCACGAGGATGTTGATTTCCTGCCACCACTTATCCGGACGCATGGTTTTTTCGGGCATGAGGGCGAGGATTTCCGCCGCGCCCGTATCCATGTTCTTGCGCCTGCGCCAGCGGAGGCGCTCGAACAGCACGCCTTCGCTGTTCGCCATTTGCGCGGGCAGCACGGCCAGCAGCGCCTCGGCGTTTTTTGACAGGCGGGCAAGGGCGATGCGTGTCATCGCCGCCGTGCGCAGTTCCAGCCCCACGAAGGGGAACATGGGCTCGGCCTCCGAAAAGCGCTCTTCCCACAGCAGGTTGTCGAGCCGCGCGGCATGTGCGCCGGGGGAAAACCCGTTTTTATAGGCGCCGGTAAATTCGGCAAGATCGTTCTTACTAAGCTCGGCGGTCTTCCAGAATCTCGCCAGTTCCTCCCGTGCGCGCGTTTCCTGCCCCGTCGCCAGTAGCGCATCGATAAACGCTTTGGAGCCGTCGTTGCTGACGGGCGGGTTTTCCGTGAACCATGCGATCACTTCCGCAGGCGTCAGCGCTTTTGAAATGCTATCTTCTATCTTGCGCTTGAAAACAAACAGCCTCGGCCAGTCCGGGTTTTCGCGGACGAAGGCAATGAGCTGCTTCACATCCACGGCGAAGCTGGTTTCCGTCGCGTATAGCCATTTCAGAAGTTTCGGGCCGATGGGGTCGGCGTGGTTTTTGATGAGCGCGAAAGTGGCGGGCCAGTTCTTGTCCATGGTCGAGGCCACGGCCTGCTTTTTCGGGGAGGGTTTGACGACCCGCTTTTTGACGGTTTTGCCCTTGGTTGTTTTGGATTTTTGCGCCATTTTTTGTGTCGTAACCTTGACGGCGGGCTTGCTTATCGTCGTACCGGCCGAAGCTCCGCCGCAAAAAAATATGGCCGCGCTGCAGGACAGAGCCGCCGTCAGCACCATAACAGCCAAAACCCTTGCAAAACCGTCCGTAAATGACATATTCTTGCCGCAACCGCCTCGGAAGGATAAAGTGGGGGCAACAGGAGATTTAACATGGCAAAGTTCAAAGGATCGTTCGTCGCGCTCGTCACCCCCTTTAAAAAGGGCAAGGTGGACTTTGATGCGTTCCAGAATCTTGTCGAGTGGCATATCGCCAGCGGGACTCATGGGCTTGTTCCTTGCGGGACAACGGGTGAAACGCCGACCCTGTCCGAAAGCGAACACAAATCCCTCATCAAAGCCTGCGTCGAAGCAACCAAAGGCCGTGTGCCTGTGATTGCTGGGGCAGGCTCCAACTCGACCGAAAAATCGGTTGATCTGGCGCGCTTCGCCGACAAAAGCGGTGCTGACGGTATTCTAGTCGTTACCCCCTATTATAACAAGCCTACGCAAGAGGGCCTGTTCCAGCATTACAAGGCGATCAACGACGCCTGCGGCCTCCCCCTCATTCTGTATAACGTGCCCGGACGCACGGGCATTGATATCTCGGTCGAGACCGTCATCCGCTGCGCCGCTCTGAAGCATGTGGCGGGCATCAAGGACGCATCGATCGATCTCAGCCGCCCCCTGCAATTGCGCGTGGCTCTCGGCGATGGTTTCATCCAGCTTTCGGGCGAGGATGCGACGGTCGCGAGTTATCTCGCGCAAGGCGGCCACGGCTGCATTTCCGTCACCGCCAACGTCGCGCCCGGCGTTTGTGCCGAGCTGCACAACGCATGGCAAAAGAAAGACTGGAAGAATTTTGAAAAGGCGCGCGATGCGCTGCTGCCGCTGCACAAATACCTGTTCGCCGAAACCAACCCGTCGCCCGCAAAATACTGCCTTGCGCGCCTCGGCCGTATACCCTCCGACGAAGTGCGCTTGCCGCTTGTCGTCACCACCCCCGCCACGCGCCAGAAACTCGACGATGCCATGGAATTCGCCGGCATCTTCAAGCTGGGCAAGAAAACGCTTAAAAAAGCGGGCAAGCGCTGATGCACAGCCATGACGGGCAAGAACAAAAAAGCGGGCAAGAAAGACCCCAATAACAAGACCGTCGCCCAGAACCGCAAGGCGCGGTTCACCTATTTTATCGAGGATGTGATGGAGGCCGGCATTATACTGACCGGCACCGAAGTGAAATCACTCCGCACCGGACAGGCGAGTATCAACGAAAGCTATGCGGGTGTCACGGGTTCTGAAATTTTCCTGATCAACGCGCATATCCCCGAATACACGAAATCAAACGCGAAATGGCAGCACGAAGTCCGTCGCCCGCGCAAATTGCTGCTGCACAAGAACCAGCTGGAAAAACTCATCGGTGCGGTGCAGCGCAAGGGCACCACGCTTATTCCGCTCTCCATCTATTTCAACGACCGAGGCATGGCCAAGGTCCAGCTCGGCATCGCCACCGGCAAAAAGCAGCACGACAAGCGCGCGACTGAAAAAGATCGCGACTGGCAACGTGAAAAAGGCCGCGTGATGAGCGACAAGAACTAGAAATTATCAATATATTTCAATTTCTTGACGTTTCTTCTGGCTTGAAACCGAATGTTCCTGTAATATATTACGGAAAATGAATCGGGGTTTCAGGTCAATGTCTGCACTCACACAAAAAACGGCCGTGTTCGATTTTGAAAAGGCTGTCGCCGACTCCCGCCGCGATTTCCCCGAGATTGCCAAACATACAACCTTTATCGATCTCGACTCCCCTGATGCGCTGATAGAGATAGCGCTGTGGGTGACGGGTCTCAGCGAAAAATCGGTGCGGCAGCTTGATGATGCAGGCTCAATCAAATCTATGGTGCCGGGAAGCAGCGGTTTCGCCGCGAAGGACCC
>JAYUPV010000124.1:0-4130 GCA_043759865.1 Alphaproteobacteria bacterium
CTTTAATTCCTTGTCGAAAACCGCGCCGGCATCGGTCACAAGGGTTTTCCAGTAGGCGACAGCCTTGTCCCAGTCAGCACCTTGCGGCGACATGGGGCGGCCTTTGAGGTAGGCGAAGGTGGTTTCGTCGGGCGCAATCAAGCCTGCGCGCGCGCCGCCCTCGATGCTCATGTTGCAAACGGTCATGCGGCCTTCCATCGAAAGCGAGCGTATCGCAGAGCCTGCGTATTCGATGACATAGCCCGTGCCGCCTGCTGTTCCGATTTTGCCGATGATGGCAAGAATAACGTCTTTCGCCGTCACGCCAAGCGGTAGTTCGCCGTCGACGGTGATACGCATGTTTTTCGCTGCGCGTTGCTGCAGCGTCTGCGTCGCCAATACGTGCTCGACTTCCGATGTGCCAATACCAAATGCCAATGCGCCGAAAGCGCCGTGGGTCGATGTATGGCTGTCGCCGCACACAATCGTCATGCCGGGCTGGGTCATGCCCTGCTCGGGGCCGATGATGTGGACGATACCCTGCCGCTTGTCGCCCATGCCGAAATATTCGATGCCGAATTCTTTGACGTTTTTCTCCAGCGTCTCGACCTGCAAACGGCTTTCGGGGTCGGCGATGCCCTTCAGCCGGTCTTTCGAGGTCGGCACGTTGTGGTCGGCGACGGCGAGGGTCGCACCCGGGCGGCGCACTTTGCGGCCTGCCATGCGTAAACCTTCAAAGGCCTGCGGGCTGGTGACTTCGTGGACAAGGTGGCGATCAATATAAATGACCGACACGCCGTCGTCGTTTTTATTCACGACATGGCTGTCCCAGATTTTTTCAAACATCGTGCGGGGTTTTGACATAACGAAGGCCTCTTTCATGAGGGGTTCATCTCGGGTGGAAGATATGGGGTTAACGGCGAAAAGGGAAGGGGTTTGCGGCTGTGGGCTGGATTTCGGGCTTTTGCCATGCTGTAATCAACAAAACAATATTTCAACATGTGGGCTTTTTTTGAAAAGAAAGAACAACCCCAAGCCGGATCATTATCCCGTGCTGGTCGTTTCCGACACGCATCTCGGCATGGGCAACAGCTCGACCGACCTGCTGGTGGAATTCCTGCAAAACGTCACCTGCGACCGGTTGATATTGAACGGCGACATCATCGACGGCTGGCGCATTAACATGCACAAGCCCGAAGCTTTCAGCGAGGCGCAGTTGCGCGTGATGGACGCCATCAACCGCATGATCGCGGCGGGAACCGAGGTCATTTATATTCCCGGCAACCACGACAGCGAACTGCGCCGCATGAACCTGTTCGGCAAGACGCTGCATGGCCTGCGTTTCGAGCCGGATTTCGAATTCACCGACCCGAAGGGGCGCAAGCTGTTCGTCTGCCACGGCGACCGCTTCGACCCGATGCAGCAAGGGCATGACCCGATGAACACGGGGCCTGGTGCGGCACAGAAACCGCCGGGCAACATAAAAAAAACCATCGGGCGCGGGCAGATGCTGCTCATCGACCGTGGCTATGAAGCGGGCTCGAAAGTCAGCACCATCATCGACAAGGTGTCGGAGCGGCTGCTGCACAAATCGGTCGGGCTGTTCTCCCGCCTGCGCAACGCGCTCGAGGGCGCGGCGGGCACGAAGGGCGGCATGGAAAAAGCTGCCATCGAACATGCGAAAGCGGGCAAATACGACGGCATCATCTGCGGCCATTTCCACATGAGCGCGCATCGCCAGCAGGACGGCAAGTTGTATCTTAATTCCGGCGACTGGGTCGAAAGCTATACCGCGCTCGCCATGACGAAAGACGGTGATTGGAAGGTCGTGGAATGGACGAAGGAGCGGCAGGAAAAGGGATTGAAACGCAGTTTCAGGCAGGCCGCCAACGACAATCCCGACAAAGCTTTTCGTCCCGCGACCGAAAAGATTGTCGCCGATATCCGCAAAATCTGGCCGGGCCGCAAGCCGAAGCCGCCAACCCCCTAGAGGTTACTTTAGCTTGAACTTGTCCGAAGGCTTCGGGATTTTCGGGCCGGCGTTGACGGGCGCGGGCATGGAAACACTCGGCCAGACTTTTATGCCGGTTGAATCAAAGGCCGCATCGCCCGTTTCGAGGCGCGTGAAGCCGCTGAAGGGCTGGCGCACATAGCGCGTTTCCGCAAGGTCGCCCTCGGCCTGTTTCACGATGGGGTGTGGCTGGCTTATGGCGCGGCGCAGTTCGTCGGCCTGCTGCTTCAGCCCGTTGCGCTCCAGCTTCGCGGCCAGCGTGCCGAGCTCGGGCGAGCCGAGGGACTGCTTCGTTTCCTTCACGACATCGGCGGGGGTGTAAAGGCGGTCGGCGTTCAGGAACTGGCGGCCGGAAAAATTCGAAGGATCGCCGGTGAAAACCTTGCCGCCCATCTCGACCGTCTCGATTTCGAAGGTGCGGAAGAAAGTGGCGTTTTTTTGCAGCCCGTACAGCACCGCATCGTCCAGCGTTTTTATTTCGCGGCGCTCTGGCTGGTCGTTGTCGTTGCGGTAGTTGTCCCAGGTAAATTCGGCGTAGAGTTTTTTTGCTTCCTGCATCATGCACCTTTGTACAAATAGATTGCCGTAAAACTAGACCTGCACGCTCGACGGGTCAATTAAAAAAGGCAGCCGGTCAGGGCTGCCCTTTTTAATCTTTTTGAAGCCGGGATTAAGCGTTTGCTGCTTTTTTCTCGGGAACGGCCGCTGCCGATTTCTCGGGAGCTGCTTCCACGATCTCGGCAGTCTCGTTGTTGCCCTCGCGTTCCGTGATGCGGGCAGATTTGCCGCTGCGGTCGCGCAGGTAGTAGAGTTTCGCGCGGCGCACGGAACCACGGCGCACGAGTTCAATGCTGTCGATCGACGGGGAGAAGAGGGGGAACACACGTTCCACGCCTTCGCCGTAGCTGATCTTGCGCACGGTGAAATTCTGGTTGAAGCCCTTGCCGCCGCGCGCGATGCACACGCCTTCATAGGCCTGGATACGGGTGCGGGTGACTTCCTTGCCTTTGTCTTTCTCGCTGATGGTGGTTTCGAGAATTTTGACGTTCACGCGCAGCGTGTCGCCGGTCTGGAAGTCGGGGATCTTTTTGCCGCCAGAATGTTTTTCGATCTGGCTCTGTTCAAACTTTTCGAGGTCGTTCATTGGGCTGTTACCCTATTTTATCGGGACCCGTTAAAATTCGGACGCGCGATTGAAAACGGTTGCGCGCCGGCGGTCCACATCTTGTTCATTACCGGGCGGTTTTGGACATAATCATGCCCATCACCAATTTGGGATTCATACCCCAAAATACAACCTTATTTCAAGACTTTATTTGCTTTTCTTGGAATCTTTAGGCTTTTGAAGCAGATAGGCCGCCCACAAATCCGGCCGCCTTTCCTGCGTCACCTTTTCAGATTGTTCCAATCTCCAGTCTCTGACCTTGGCATGGTGGCCGGACACCAGCACATCGGGCACCCCCCTTGCGACCCCGTCGGGGCCTGTCCATTCGGCGGGGCGGGTGTAATGGGGGTATTCCAACAAGCCGTTGCCGAAGCTTTCCTCGTCATGGGTTTCGGCATTGCCGATGACATCGGGCAGCAGGCGGATAACGGCATCGAGCAATATCATGGCAGCCTGTTCGCCGCCCGACAGCACATAATCGCCGATGGAGATTTCTTCGGCGGAATACGCCTGTAGCAGACGTTCATCGACCCCCTCATAGCGGCCGCACAGGATGGTCAGGAGGGGCTCCTGCGCCAGTTCCTGCGCCCTTTTCTGGGTCAGGGGCTTGCCGCGCGGGGTCATGTAGATAAAGCGCCCGAGAGGCACATGGGCCTTCAGCGCGTGGTCCAGCACATCCGGCTTCATCACCATGCCGGCACCGCCGCCAAAGGGGCTGTCATCGACTGTCTTGTGGTTGTCGGTCGTGTAATAGCGCGGGTTGATGCTTTCAAGGCTCCAGATACCTTTTTCGAGTGCTTTGCCCGAAAGGCTCATGCCGAGATGCCCCGGGAACATCTCGGGGAAAAGGGTGAGAATCTTGACGGTGAGCTTGGAAGGAACAGCTTTCATGGCCTCAAATCTAGCAAAAAATGCAGTATTTTCAACGTTGTATTTTGGGGTGGCGGCGTTAGCAATTTGTTTACCGTAACATAG
>JAYUPV010000125.1:0-8628 GCA_043759865.1 Alphaproteobacteria bacterium
GAGATGTACACCTCGCTCTGTCGCAAGCACTTCATGAGCGGCGAGGCGAAGGCCCTGCCCGTGACCGCCGAAAAGAAAAAATCGGCGGCCTAGAAACCGTTTACCTGTAGTAAGAAAAAAGCCCCGAACCAGTCTGGTCGGGGCTTTTTTCTTGTACGACTTTCCGGACGCTACGCGTCGATATTTTTCACTTCCAGAGCATGCTCTTGGATAAAGTCGCGCCGGGGTTCGACAATGTCGCCCATGAGGGTCGAGAAGATTTCCGACGCCATATCGTCCTTTTCGATTTTTACCTGCAGCAGTGAGCGGATATTGGGATCGAGCGTGGTTTCCCAGAGCTGTTCGGGGTTCATTTCGCCAAGACCTTTGTAGCGCTGGATGCCGAGACCCTTTTTCGCGGCTTCGATAACCTTGGTGTAAAGATCGAACGGGCCATAAACGGGAATTTCTTTTTCGCCGCCCTGCAGCGCGCCGGTGCCGTTGAAGAATTCGATGAAAAGGTCGGACACCTTGGCAAGGCGCTGGCCTTCATGCGAGTTCAGATGGCCGTTGGAAAGCTCGTAGCGTGTTTCCACACCGCGCACGGTGCGGGTGAAAGCATAGCCTCCGCCTTCGAGCACAAGGCCTTTCCAGCCCTTTTCGTAGATGGGCGATACGTTGTCGAGCCTTGCCGCGATAGCATCGGCCGTTTTCTGGGTGCGGTTGTCGGGGTTGAAGCCGTCGGCTGCCGCCGTCTGTTCGACCACGGCCTGATTGCCCATACGTTCGACAATGGGGTCAAGGCTTTGCTTCACGCCCTTCGCCAGTTGCAAAATGCGTTTCAGGTCTTTACCTGCCGCCACTTCGCCGCCTGCGATTTTAAAGCGTAAATCTTCGACTGCGGAATCAAGCAGGTAGTCTTCAAGTTCCACATCGTCCTTGATGTAGCGTTCCGTCTTGCCGCGCTTCACTTTGTAAAGCGGCGGCTGGGCGATATAGAGATGCCCACGCTGAACGACTTCTTTCATCTGCCGGAAGAAGAAGGTGAGCAACAATGTACGAATGTGTGAGCCGTCGACGTCCGCGTCGGTCATGATAATAATTTTGTGGTAACGCAGGTCGTCGATCTTGAATTCATCAGGGCCGATGCCGGTGCCGAGCGCGGTGATGAGCGTGCCAATTTCGGCGGAGCCGAGCATGCGGTCAAACCTTGCCCGCTCCACGTTCAGGATTTTACCACGCAAGGGCAATATCGCCTGGTTCTGTCGGTTACGCGCCTGTTTCGCCGAGCCACCTGCCGAGTCACCCTCGACAATGAAGATTTCGGACAGGGCGGGGTCTTTTTCGGAACAGTCGGCAAGCTTGCCGGGCAGTGACGAAATATCAAGCAACCCCTTGCGCCTTGTCAGGTCGCGCGCCTTGCGGGCGGCTTCGCGGGCGGTTGCGGCTTCAACCACTTTTGCCGCGATTTTCTTCGCGTCCTGCGGGTTTTCCTCGAACCATTCGGTGAGTTTTTCGCCGATGACGCCTTCGACGATGGGCTTCACTTCGGAAGATACCAGCTTGTCTTTCGTCTGGCTGGAGAATTTGGGGTCGGGCACTTTCACCGACAGCACACAGGTCATGCCTTCGCGCATGTCTTCGCCGGTCAGCTCGATTTTTTCTTTTTTCAGTAAGCCGGACTTGTCGGCATAGCTGTTGATGGTGCGCGTCAGCGCCGCGCGGAAGCCGGACAAGTGCGTGCCGCCGTCGCGCTGCGGGATGTTGTTGGTGAAGCACAGCGTGTCTTCGTGATAGGCATCGGTCCATTCGATAGCCGCTTCGACGGTCACGCCGCCCTGTTCACCTTTCACATAGATGGCGGGCTTGTGCAGCACGGTCTTTGAACGGTCAAGGAACGCCGCGAAGGCGACAAGGCCGCCGTCGTAAATGAATTCGGATTTCTTCGGCTCTTTCTTGCGGTCATCAATCAGCGTCAGGCGCACGCCCGAGTTCAGGAAGGCCAGTTCGCGCATGCGGTGTTCGAGCGTCGCGAAGCTGAATTCCAGCATGGTGAAAGTTTCACCGGAGGGATGGAAGGTCACTTGCGTGCCGGTCTGGTCTTTTTCGCAGGTACCGACGGCATGCAAAGGGGCTTCGGGAACGCCGTGAAGGAAACGCATCTCCCATATTTTGCCATCGCGCCAGATGCGCAGGTCGAGAATTTTTGAAAGCGCGTTCACAACGGATACGCCGACGCCGTGCAACCCGCCCGAAACCTTGTACGAGTTCTGGTCGAATTTACCACCTGCATGCAGCTGGGTCATGATGACCTCGGCCGCAGACACGCCTTCTGATTTGTGAATCTCGACGGGAATGCCACGTCCGTTGTCGCGCACGGTGCAGGAACCGTCGGCATTGATGGTGACATCCAAGCCGTCGCAATAGCCGGCCAGCGCCTCGTCGATCGCGTTGTCGACGACTTCGTAGACCATGTGGTGCAGGCCGGTGCCGTCATCGGTGTCGCCGATATACATGCCGGGGCGTTTGCGCACGGCATCGAGGCCCTTCAGGACCTTGATTGAATCCGCGCCGTAGTCGTCGACAGCTATTTGCTTGTCCGACTTTTTCGCCGTTTCGGTCATGTCGTTTTCCCTTGTCATTCTGTTCTAGGAATATAGCAAAATAGTGTTAAAAAATGGAGTAAAAAGAGGCTGGAAATTCCTCAAAAAAATCAATATTTTAACCCTGAAAAAAGGAGTCAAAAAACCGCCTGATTTCAAACCCTTGCGGGTTTGCATAAATAAGCCGCTTCTTGCCGTAACCCTGAAATATCCCGAACGGCTTTTCGGATGCGAAAAACTGTCCTATCGTGCTGTCATTAACAGGAGAAACAGCCATGAAACGCGGCCCCGCCGGACACCAGCCGAGCATCAACCTTATCTTCAACCGCTTCGCAGGAAAGGAAGTGGCGATGCATGAGGAAGTAAAACAGCTGCGTATTGGTTGCGTTATCAAGAAGCAAACGGTGGCGAGCCCGCTCGACGGCGACCAGACTTTGCGCGAGATGCATGAAGAAGCCGCGAAAAACGGGCTGCAGCTGCGTGTACTATGGATAGGACAAGGAAGCACAGATGATATTGTGCCGAACCGTGTGACAACCACCATCGAGAAAAGCGCCGACGGCAGATACCGTATCGCCAACAAGTTCGATATAGGTTAGCGAACCGTTACCAGCGCCAGTATCACAGCACAGACGACAATACCCATGCCCGAGGCCACATCGGCTTCTTCCTTGTGCTTGGCGAAATAATAAAAGATAGCGATGAACACCGGCGTCGTGAGGCCGAGCGCCGCAAGGTATGACGGGTTCGGCGTATAGACCATGCCGTAGTTCTTGTAGATCATATGACATATCCATGTGAAGCAGGCGAGCAGGCCCGCTGCCAGCATTTTCTGGTTCGCCCAGCCGGTCAGGGTTTCATCTTTGCCCTGCGCGCTGCGATAAAGCACGCTGCCGCCGATGAAGATGCAGGCAAAAAATGACTGGATATACATGTAGCCATAGACCGCGCTTTCGGCAGAGGACTCAAGGCCCATAGCAAACTTGTTCAGCACGGTGGTGAGCGCATAGCCGGCAAGCGCGGGGGCCATGTAAACGATTGCCTCGCGTGTGATGGGGCAGCGGTTAAGGCGCATGGAGAAAAAGACGCAGCCGCCGAGCGCCGCAAGAACGCCCAGAGTGTTCCATGGATGCGCGATATAGCTGAAAACAAGTTTCGGGTCGAAAATGAACCACAGCAGGAACGCTCCCCAGACAATAGCGGGGTTGATGCGGCTGACGACACCGCCGCCATATTTCGCGGCGGCGTTGAACGACCGGATATCGGCGAATGTGCCGACAAATACGGTGCCGAGCACAGTCACGTAAAACCACGGATCGCGCGGCAATTGCATATGCATCATCATGGGCGACATGAACAGCACGACAAGGACGCGCATCCAGAACACCAACAAATGCCCCGGCTGGCGCAGATACTGGTTCACAAGGTAAAACCCGGCCGAGAACACCGCCGCAATGAGCGAGAACAAAACCCAGCCCCAGCCGGCCATAAATTCGGGCGACATCATTGCCGAACTGCTTCCCACTGGCGCAGGGGGGTGACTGTCGCACTTTCGACACTGAAAAACCGCGCGCGGTTTTTGAGCGACGCAAAAACGCCTGCTCCCGTGCCTGTCAGTATAACCTGACCGTCAAGACCCGCAAGACAGGTGAAAAGCTCTTCACGCCTGGCGTCGTCAAGATGCGCCGCCACTTCGTCGAGCAGCAGCACAGGCACGAAACCTTTTTCGCCCTGCATCATCAGCGCATGAGCGAGCACGATGGCGATGAGCAGGCCTTTCTGTTCGCCGGTCGAACATTGGTCTGCTGGCATGTCCTTGGCGGCGAACCGCACAAGAAAATCACTGCGGTGGATGCCTTCATGCGATTTTCCGCTATGGGTATCGAGCGCGCGGCTCGCTTTGAATTTTTCCTTCAGCGCATCTTCGACCTGAAGTGCAGGCATGCGCTGCACTTCGCTTTCCGTCCAGCCCGCGATGGCAATATAGGGAGAAGGAAAAAGCGATTGCTGTTCGCCGAGCTTCGCCACGTAATGCGACAGGCGCGACACAAGGCTGAGGCGCGAGGCCGCTATAGATACAGCATCGGCGCAGAGTTGCGCTTCCAGCGCGTCAAGCCAGCGCGGGTCGGGGGCGCGGTCGCCCTGCAGCAGTTTCAAACGGTCGCGCAGATGTTTGTCGTAGCGGTTGAGGCGCGTGACATGGTCGGGCTCGAAGGCGTAGACCAGCCGGTCAAAAAACTTGCGGCGCGAGGAGGCGCCTTCAAGAAACAGCCTGTCCATTTGCGGCGTCATCCAAACACAGGACATGAACCCGGATAATTCGGTATGCGCTTTTGCTTCTTTGCCTTGTATACGCACCACGCGCCGTTTGAAATCACGATCGAGACCGGTGCCGAGGCGCACCTGCAGGCCGGAGGCGGTTTCGATCTCGGCGGAAACTGCCCATAGGTCTTCGAGGCCTGCCAGCCGGCTTTTCATTTCCAGCAAGTCCGCGCCCCGCATGCCCTTGCCGGGGATGAGCAGGCTGATGGCCTCGAGGATATTGGTTTTTCCGGCCCCGTTGGGGCCTGCCAGCACAGCCAGCCTTGCCCCTGCCAAATCGAGCCTGAGGGCCTCGTAGCCACGGAAATGGGTCAGATTGAGCTTGTGCAGGAGCAGGGGCACGGTTTCGCCTTCTTTTTTCTTTTATAGGGTTTTCAAAGGGAAAAAGCAGTCATAAACCTACCGGGGTAATATTATTACAGGAATGGTGTTTTCTGGAAAATATTTCGTTTATTTTTGTGTCTCACCTGTGTATAATCCCGATTCTGTAAACTACCCCGTGTGACAATAACAGAGCGTGTAGCCATGCCCGACAACAATGAAAACGAAGTTCCCCTCGGCAAAAAAATCCGCGACCTCGTCAACGGCGCGCTGAAAGACACGCGCAAGGAGCAGATCCAGCTCGACCTGCTCGACAAGGCTTTCGGTCAGGTCACGATTGTTCTGGAGAAAGTGCTCAACAAGGATTTCGCGCAGCTCGACCGCCATGTGAAAGCGCGCGCGCCGGATAATCCCGACAAGGCTGCTCTTATCATCATCACCGCCGTTACCACAGCCGCCGCGACCGAGGAAGTCGACAGCCCCTATTCTCCCGTACGCCGCATCCAGATTCCCATTTCAACCACATTCACCGAATTTGCCGCACAACAGATACGAGAATTGCCTAACTATAAAAAGATGCACGAAATGGCGCGCAACCTCGACATAGCCATCAGCATCGGCGGACTTGTGGATGGTGAAGAAGGTCGGGGCGGGCAGCCGATGGTCAGCGTGAACGCCATGAAGACCTATGACCAGGGCGCAGATTCCATGTATCCCGACCTGCCGCCGCGCAAGGTGAAGTTCGACAAGGGCGCGTCGCAAGATTTCACGCTTTAAGAAGTTCGAGTAGAGGCACAAAAACAAAGGGCGCGGAGTTCAATCCGCGCCCTTTATAATTCTTTGTCAGGCTCTTATTACACGCGCATTCTAATCGCGCGTTACACGCGCATCGGCATCAGCACATACAGCGACGAGGGGTCGGCGATGTCCTGAATGATGGTGGGTGACGCGGGATCGGAGAGGGAAATGCGGCAGCCTTCGCCCTCGATCTGGCGCGTAACATCCATCAGGTAAGCAGAATTGAAGCCGATTTCCATGGCTCCCGAATTGAAGCGCACTTCAATTTCCTCGGAGGCCGAGCCACTGTCGGGCGAATTCGCCGAGAGTGTCATGGTCTTGCCGTTCAGCGTCAGCTTCACCGCGCGCGATTTTTCGCTGGAGATGGTCGAAACGCGGTCGACGGCGGAAGCGAAGGCGGCGGGGTTGACCTCGAGGAACTTGTCGTTGTTCTTCGGGATAACACGCTCGTAATCAGGGAATGTGCCGTCGATCAGCTTGGTGGTCATGGTAACGTGGTCGAAGGTAAATTTCAGCTTGTTGTCGGACAGGCCGATTTCGATGCTATCACCCGCTTCGTCGATAAGCTTGCGGATTTCGTTGATGGCTTTGCGCGGGATGATAACACCCGGCATATCTTTTGCGCCGGCCGGCAGCGGCATTTCAAAGCGTGCGAGGCGGTGGCCGTCGGTTGCAACAGCGCGCAGCACTGAAACGCCGTCGCTTTCGGCTGCGTGTAGGTAGATGCCGTTCAGGTAATAGCGCGTTTCCTCGT
Organism: Alphaproteobacteria bacterium; assembly: GCA_043759865.1. Taxonomy (GTDB): domain Bacteria; phylum Pseudomonadota; class Alphaproteobacteria; order Micavibrionales; family UBA2020; genus JAPWJZ01. The sequence continues at coordinate 6,778 of JAYUPV010000125.1, forward strand.
TCGAGATCGCAAAGCGGGTGCGGTCGATAAGGGTGCGGAGGTCTGCGGCGGGAACGCTGAAGGTGTAGGAGAATTTTTCGGTCGAACCCATTTTGGGGAAGTCTTCAGTCGGCAGGCAGCCGAGGCGGAAGGTGGATTTGCCGGCCTTCACCAGCAGCGTGGTGTCGCCAGCGCCGCTCGAGAATTCGACGTTTGCAGCATCGGGCAGCTTGCGGACGATGTCGTAAAGCGTATGCGCAGGGACGGTGATGGCCCCCGAGGTCGCGCCCTTGGCACCGACGGATTCAACGATTTCAAGGTCCATGTCGGTGGTGGTGAGGGACAGACTGTCCTTGTCGGAGCGCATGAGCACGTTGGCCAAGATAGGAATGGTGTTCCGGCGTTCCACCACGCTGTGGACATTGGTCAGCGAGCGGAGCAGATCGGCGCGGTCAATGGTGAATTTCATGCGAAAACCATCCCTTAAAAATCGTGATGATATCTATGTAGTGTAATGCGTAAACTATAGCAACACCGCATAACGAAATCTATGTCGAAAAATGGCTTAAACAAAGGGTTTTTGACGATTCTGCCCACACCTGCGCGCGAGACGGAAAACGCGCATTATGGATAGTTTTTACCGGCGGTCGCGGCGCAAACGATAGAGGCTGGGGTCGTCCATCAGCGGTTTCAGGCTGGCGTAAAAAATCGCCGCCCATTTTGCAGCCTTGGCGGGCGTGTCTACAAGGTCTTGCCGGAACTCGACAATCACGTAAGGCAGACCCCGTTTTTCAGCATGGGTGCTGACAGTGTTTTTCGTGAAGTTCTCGGATTTGAGCGAATAAGGCTCGTTCTCGCCTACACGGAGCTTTGGGTTGCTTTCTTTCAACGACCCTATCAGCCGGCGGGCGATGCCTTCTTCCTTGTTCCACAAAACCCCGATATGCCACGGCCGGATGAAACCATCCATTTTCGGCGTGAAGCTATGGATGGACAGCAAAAGAGGGGCAATCCCGCGTCCGAGAAACCGCTGCACCTGCGCGTCGACCGCGCTGTGATAGGGACGGAAAATCTCGGCGACGCGCTGCGCCTTATGCGCGGCTGTCAGTTTTTCATTGCCGGGGATGCGGATATGGTCGGACACGCCGCGCATGCAGTCGGCGTGGTTGTGCCCGCGGTTAAGGTCGACCACAAGGCGCGAATAGCTGGCGAAAACCACGGGAGCTTCAAGCTTTTTCGACAAACGACGGCCGATATCTTCCGTGCCCGGATCCCAGGCAATATGTTTTTTGAGGTCGGCCTTGCCAAGACCAAGATCGCCGAGCGATTTTGGCACGCGGTTCGAAGCATGGTCGCAAACAATGACGCATTTGCCATGCCCTGTGGCGTTTTCAACCCTGAAGGCCGGCGGTTCGCCGCGCCCGATAATGCGCAGGAGGGGCTTTTTTATAGCTTTTTTGGCGATTTTTTTCATTTGGAGAAAAGTCATACCACATCAAGTCCGCGTCTTGAGAATTTAACATCACGATGCACATGCGCGGACATGAGCAGGCCAAAGCCGAACAGCACGGAGAGCATCACCGTTCCGCCATGGGAAACCATCGGCAGCGGTACGCCTACCACGGGCAAAAGCCCCATGACCATACCGGTATTGATGAAAACATAAAGCGAGAAATTAATAATTATGCCCGCCGCCAGCAGCCTGCCAAACTGGTTCTGGCAGCGGAAGGCGATGATGTAGCCATAAGCGATAATCAGGGCGAACAGTGCCAACAGCGCGATGCCGCCGACCAGCCCCCATTCCTCGGTGAACAGCGTGAAAATAAAGTCGGTCTGTTTTTCGGGTAAAAAGTTCAGGTGGCTTTGCGTGCC
>JAYUPV010000126.1:0-2943 GCA_043759865.1 Alphaproteobacteria bacterium
CGCCAGCAGCAGCCCCGCGCCCACGGCATATTGTCCCATGAAGTGGCTGGGCAGGTCGGCCAGCACGGAGGAATCAACCGGCATGCTGCCCGCCAGCACCGCCACCGCCAGAAACGCGGTAAATGTCATCACAATTTCGCCAAGGGGTCTGAACTTCATGCCCTTTTTATAAACTTAAAAGGCACACAAAAAAAGACCCGGTTTGCTTTCACAAACCGGGGCAAGGTGGCCATAGTCCAAATCTTCCAAACCGCTGATTACCGCGCGGGGAGCGGCAGCGCGTAAAGCTGCTGCATAACCTTTGTCGCGGCGCGGGGTATCATGATGACGGGCATAAAAAGGAACTGGGGCTTCGAAAAAGCAAAAGCCCTCCCCGGCGTTCTTGGTGCTTGGGAAGGGGCTTTGCATCGTGCCATCTGTTGCTCCTTGTTGATCTCAATTTCAGGATAGGAAACAAAACAGCTGTTGTCAAAATTCAATCACTAAGTAATTGATATATATAATATTTAATATACTCAATTTAAGTATAAACGGTACAATAATGCCGAATCACCCCCAAAAGAAAACCCTCTCCGGCGTGAACCGGAGAGGGTTTTTCTGAAGTAGGCTTGTTAAGCCGCCTTACGCATCGCGACATTGAGATTCGAGATCAGCTTGTCCATGAACTGCTCGGTCGTCAGGTGCTTTTGCTCGGGGCCGATCAAAAGCGCGAGGTCTTTGGTCATGTCACCTGCTTCGACGGTCGCGACGCAAACTTTTTCCAGCGTCTCGGCGAAGCTGATCACATCGGGCGTGTTGTCGAACTTGCCGCGATACTTCAGGCCTTGAGTCCATGCAAAAATGCTCGCGATGGGGTTGGTTGAGGTCGGCTTGCCTTGCTGGTGCATGCGGTAATGGCGCGTGACTGTGCCATGTGCTGCTTCCGTTTCGACCGTCTTGCCATCGGGCGTCAGCAGCACCGAGGTCATGAGGCCGAGCGAGCCGAAGCCTTGAGCGACTGAATCCGACTGCACGTCGCCGTCATAGTTTTTGCAAGCCCACAGGAACCCGCCTTCCCATTTCATTGCGCTCGCCACCATGTCGTCGATCAGGCGGTGTTCGTATATCAGTCCGGCCTTGTCGAACAGCGCTTTGTATTCGGTGTCGAAAATGCGCTGGAAGATGTCCTTGAAGTCGCCGTCATAGGCTTTCAGGATCGTGTTCTTGGTCGACATATAAACGGCCATCTTGCGCTGCAGGCCATAGGTCAGGCAGGCGCGGGCGAAACCCTCGATGCTTTCCGTGGTGTTGTACATCGCCATGCCGACGCCGGGGCCTGCAAAGTTGTGGACATCCCAGGTTTTCTTTTCGCTGCCGTCAGCGGGCTCGAACGTCATGGTCAGCTTGCCGGCACCGGGGATTTTCACATCCGTCGCGCGGTACTGGTCACCGAAAGCGTGACGGCCGATGACAATGGGCTTTGTCCATGTGGTCACAAGGCGCGGAACGTTTTTGCAAATAATGGGCTCGCGGAAAACCGTGCCGTTCAGAATGTTGCGGATCGTGCCGTTGGGCGATTTCCACATTTTCTTCAGCTTGAACTCCTCGACTCTAGCTTCGTCGGGGGTGATGGTCGCGCATTTCACGCCCACGCCGTATTTCTTGATGGCGTTCGCGGCGTCGACGGTGATTTTGTCGTCGGTCTTGTCGCGGTTTTCGATGCTGAGGTCGCAGGAAACCAGCTCCACATCGAGATAGGGGGTGATCATTTTCGCGATGATCATGTCCCAGATAATGCGGGTCATCTCGTCGCCGTTCATTTCCACGAGGGGGGTTTTGACTTTAATCTTACTCATTGAAACCATGCTCCTTCTTGATGTTTCTGGTGGTTGCTGTCTGCTTGGGTGTCTTGCCGGTGATTTTGACGGTATCTTCGGTCTGTTCTGCTTTTTCGCGGGCGAGGCGGGCGCGTTCGCGGTCTTCCGCCAGCACCTTCTCGCGTTTTTTCAGCCAGTCGTTGACGGCCTCGCGGCCTTCGCGCTGGTCGTCTTTGGAGAACTTGCCATCCTTCGACAGCAGCTCGCGCGCTTTTTGTGACCAGCGGCGTTCCTTGCTGCTGCCGTTGTCGATGCTCAGGGAATACCATTTGTAAGCGGCGACATAATCACGCGCGCGCTTCGCCATGGCGGCGAGGCGGATGAAGGACATGGTGTAGCCGTTGCGTGCTGCGGTTTCGAGCCAGTAGCGCGCCTTCACCTGGTTTTTGCCAAGCCCGCCTTTGCCCTTGCCGTAGAGGTCGCCAAGAATGTATTGCGCGCGGCCGTCGCCCTGTTCGGCGAGTGTCACAAGATCCGCCATCGGGTGCGGGTCGTCCTTGTTGATCGGCTGGTACACGGGATCTTCGTAATAGCGGATGGTGGTGGCCGCAGCAGGTGCCGCAAGGGCGAACATAAACAGGAAAAGGAAAAGCCAGCGCATTATTTCGCCTCGTCGAAGATTTGCAGCACATCGCTCAAGGAAGACCCTTCTTTCAGCGTCTTGCTACCCGAATAAACGGCATAGGTAGAAGGTTTCAGGAAGCTGCGCGAGGGGATTTTGGCAATCGCGTAAATCGGACTTTCCTTCGACGAGCGGTAGACGGAAAAAACCGCCATGTCGGAAAGTGTGTCGATCGCATAGTCGCGCCATTCGCCCCTTTTCACGCGGTCGCCATACACGCCCAGGATAAGGCTCAGCTCACCCTGCGAGAAGGTGGCTTTGCCGAGGCGGAATTTGTCGCGAAAATAGAGGAGCATTCCGTAAATGAACCCTTGATTAATATCCAGCGCATTCTAGGCTTAAAACCTCGGTTTTTAAAGGAGAAACAGCGATGCCCCTCACCTATACCCCCGCCCCACAATTCGGCGCAAAACCCCCTGATTTCAAGCTGAAAGGCGTGGACGGCAAAACCTATGCCCTGAACGA
>JAYUPV010000127.1:0-3609 GCA_043759865.1 Alphaproteobacteria bacterium
GCCTCGATGCCGCTTTGCGTGTGCTGCGTCGTATTGACCGAGGCCTGCGCCATGGCGCGGGCTTCCTTGGCGTCCGACAGGCCCGATTCTGCAGCACGGAGGTCGCGGGCGAGGTCGTTCGACGTGGTTTCCGAGGCGATGAGAATGTCGGCGGCTTCCTGGCGTTTCGTTTCCGCGTCGGAAATGTGACTTATCAGCGATTGTTTTTCGGCTTCGATCTGGCCGGGGCGTTCGGCGAGGCGGTCGAGAACCTCCTGCGCTTGCGCAATGCGGTCTTCAAGCTCCAGCAGGCGCAAGCCGATGCGTTCCATGCGGCCGTTCCAGCTGGTGATGTCGTTGACGATCTGCGCCACGCGGCGGGTGCGGTTCTCGCCCTCGCGGCGGATTTCGGAATGCGCGGCCTGCTGGTCGGCAAGCTGCTGGCGCTGTTCGCCCAAAAGGGTTTTCAGCGACGTCACGCGTTCGCGCGCCTCGCCTGTGTCGGGCAGGGAGCTGTGCGTGGCCTTTACTTCGGCCAGTTGCACCGACAGCGCCTCGATTTCCTGCGCTGCGTTTTCGATGGAGGTCGAAAGCCCCGCCAGTTTCGCGGTCACTTCCGACAGCTGGTTGGTGAGCGTGGAGTGGCGGCGGCGGAGGCTGTTCAGGTGTTCTTCCGACTGGCGCGAATGCTGGCGTGCTGCTCCAACGGCATCTGCAGCTGCGTTACGCTGTTGCTTTGCTGTGTCGGCTGCAACGCGAGCGTCTTCGAGCTGTACTTGCACGGTCGAGATTTGTGCATCGAGGTCGGCAAGGCGGTTTTTTTGTTGCAGGCGAATGGCGGCTGCGTTTTCGGCATTGGCCGAAACGGTGAGACCGTCCCAGCGCCATGCGCCGCCGTCGAGCGTGACGAGGCACTGGCCGGGCTGCAGTTCAGCCATCAGGCCTTCTGCTTCGGCTGCGGTGTCGACGATGCCGATTTGCGACAAAATACGCGACAGAGCGTGAGGCCCGCGCACATATTGCGTCAGCGGTTTTGCGGAACCGGGCAGGGCGGGCACGGTCGCGTATTCCGGCAGTTCGCGCCAGAAAATCGGCGCTGCGCCGTCAAGGGCGGCTTGCAGGTCATCGCCAAGCGCAACGGCAAGTGCCTTTTCAAGACCAGCATCGACATTCAGCAGGTCGATGACCGGCTGGTAGCCTTCCTGCTGGTTACGCAGAATGCGGCGGAGCGCTTCGGCTTCGGCGGTCAGTTGCGAGAACTGCTTTTGCACGGCTTGCAGGACTTCGTTGGTTTCCTGCACGCGCACATCGGCGGCAGCGCGTTCGGTTTCTGACACATCAAGCGCGGCGGTCGCGGATTGATAGGTCTGTTCCGAAGTGATGATCTGCAGCTGGATATCGTCCATCTCCGCGCGCGCGGGCGTGGCGGCGATGAGGGCGGCATGCTGCTGTTCAAGCGACGCCTTGCGCTGCTGCAATTGCATCAGGCGGCGTTCGAGGTCGTTGATCTGACGCTCGACGCTGTGGCGCTGCGCGTCCTGCGAGGCGACTTCTTCGGTCAGCACGGTCAGCTCGTTTTCGGTTTTCTCGACCGCGCCCTGGGTTTCTTCCTTCAGGATGCGGGCTTCTTCCTCGCGGCTCGACTGGTTCTGCGCTTCGGATTTGAGCGTCTGGTGCTCGGTCGTCAGGCGGGAGACGCTGTCATCGGCTTCCTGCTTTTGCAAATTTTCATGGCCGACATCGGCGGTGAACTGGCGGATAAGGCCTTCGGATTTCGTGCGTTCTTCCTGTACCTGACGTTCTTCGCTTTCAAGGCCGCCATAGGCGAGCTTCAGGCGTTGCAGCGCGGCTGCGGCTTCGGCTTCTTTCTGGCGCAGCTGGGGCAGCGATGCTGCCGCCTCGGTTTGTTCGGTGGTCAGTTGCGTGACCAAAATCATGCGGTCGCGCACGGTGCTTTCCGCCGTTTCAAACGCGGCAAGGGCGGCGGCGACAGCGGTCTGGCTTTCCTGCCATTTCAAATAGAGCAATGATCCTTCGGCTGACTGGATATGGCCGGAAAGGTTGCGGTAGCGCGAAGCCTGACGCGCCTGTTTTTTCAAGCCTTCAAGATTCACGTTCATGGCGCCGAGAACGTCTTCGACGCGCAGCAGGTTTGTTTCCGCCGCTTTCAGTTTTAGTTCCGCTTCGTGTCGGCGGGCGTGGAGGCCCGAAATGCCTGCCGCTTCTTCCAGCACCATGCGGCGCTGGGTGGGCTTGGCGTTGATCATGTCGGCGACGCGGCCCTGCGACACAAGTGCGGGGGAGTGCGAACCGATGGAGCTGTCGGCGAACAGCAGCTGCACATCGCGCATACGCACGACCTTGCCGTTGACTTTATAAGTGGAGCCGACATCGCGCTCGATCTTGCGGCTGACTTCCAGCTCGTCTGAATCGTTGATTTCGGCGGGCGCGGTGCGGTCGGAGTTGTCGAGGTACAAGATAACTTCGGCGGTGTTGCGCGGCGGGCGGATTTCGGTGCCGGCAAAAATAACGTCTTCCATGCCGCTCGAGCGCATGCGCTTGGGCGAGTTTTCGCCCATCGCCCAGCGCAGGGCTTCCATGATGTTCGATTTGCCGCAGCCGTTGGGGCCGACGATGCCGGTCAGGCCCGCGCCGATGTCAAATTCGGTTGCTTCGACGAAGGATTTAAAACCGGTAAGGCGGAGTTTTTTGAAATGTACCATCTGGTTTATTTCTCCTTCTTCATGAGCTTGTCGACCATCTTCTCGAAGTCCTCGGGGTTCTGGTCGCCCGACAGCTGGTCGGCGTCGTTATTGAACACGAAGGTGGGGGTTGCCTTGATCTTGTATTTCTTCTGGCCGTCCTGCATGCCGGACAAAATGAATTGCTCCAGCTGCGGGTCCTTGATGCAGGCTTCGATATAGGACGAGTCCATGCCCGCAAGCGCGCCAAGCTGCTTCAGGCCGGCGAGGGGGTCGGTGCTTTTCACCCAGCGGTCCTGGTTCTTGAACAGAACCTCGACGAGGTTGAAGTAGCGCGAACGGTCGGTGCAGCGCGCCATCATGGCGGCGCGCAGCGCGTGGGTGTCGAGCGGGTAGTCGCGGAAGATGAGACGCAGCTTGCCGGTGTCGATAAGTGAAGCCTTCACCTTCGGCAAAATCTCGTTGTGGAAGCGCGCGCAATGCGGGCAGGTCATCGACGCGTATTCGATCATGACCACGGGCGCGTCGGGGTCGCCTATCGCGCGCTCGGCGAGAGCGTTATCCATATCGACATCCATCGAGGCCGAAGGGTCGAGCAGGCTCTTGGCCTGTTCCACGGGAGGTGTGACGGGAATGATGATGGGCTTCGCGGGCTCGGCGATGGACTCTTTCTTTTCTTCAGCCTTGTCTTCTGTCTTTGCGGGTTCTTTGGAGGCCAAGGGGGCTTCGTCGCCCAGCAGGCTGTCTTCCTTGCCGGTGGTGTCTTCGGCGGCGGCAGGTGTGGCTTCCTTGTCAGCCGTCGCGGCAGGCTTATCTTCCGTAGCGGCGACCGGTTTTCCTTCTTCCGATGTGGGGGTCGGGGTGGTCGTTGCGGCTACTTCCTTGCCGGCAGGGGGCGGTTCACTGACGCTGCCGCTCTTGGCAAGCA
>JAYUPV010000128.1:0-2036 GCA_043759865.1 Alphaproteobacteria bacterium
TGGCTGTTTTTTGTGGAAAGGGGCGGAATCGCAGGGTTTATTGACATATCTTACCCCGTGAGCCAGTATACGCTCAGTTTTCGCGAACGCCGGACAGCCAAAAAAAGAAGAGGCGCCTTGCGGCGCCTCCCCTTTTTCATCCCTTGCGGGATAAATTTTAGAAGTTCACATCGGTACCGATGGTAACTTGCATGAAGTCGGTCGAGGTGTTGGTCAGGCCGATGTCTTCATCAGCCGAGCCGAACGCAACCGCGCCACGGAAGGTCATGCCGGGGCCGTAGGTGTAACCGCCGCCAACCGTGAAACGGTCAACTTCGATGTTTTCACCAGCCGCGCCGCCGGAGATGCCAAAGGCAGCTGCGTCGATGTCGGTGTTGAGCCACGATGCGCCGAGGTGGTAGGGACCGTTGTCCCATGCCGCGCCGACAACCCAGGTTTCGATTTCTTCATCAGCACCAGCAGCAACGCTTGCGCCGCCGGTGTCAGTGAAGTTGCGGTATGCAACGCCGAGGCTGAAATCGTTCCAGCTGACGGTCGCGCCGGCATCCCAAGCGGTGATGTCGTCGGAACCGAACGTGCCGGCCACGAAAGCAGAGCCGTTTTCAGCATCTGCGGTCGAGTAACCAGCGCCGATGCTGATACCGAAGCCTTCGAATTCGCCATCCCAACGGGCAGCGACTTCCCACAGGTCTTCGTAATCGGTCGAGTCGTCATCGGTGGTCATGCCAGCGAATGCTTCGTTGACCGCTTGCTGACCTTGCTTGGGAGCATAAGACAGACCAGCTTGGAAGCCGTTCCATTTCGGGGTCAGGTAGGTGAGGCGGTCGGTGTCGCGGAAGAATGCGTTGTCGTAGCTGAGAGCGAGGGTGAAGTTGTTGCCAGCGCCGCCGTAGGAGCCGTTCACAACGCCATCATCCCAAACATCGGTGTTCAGGCCGGTGACGTACACGCGCATGCCGTCAACGTTCGAGTCAGCCGAGGGAGCAGCAACCTGCAGGAGGTATGCAGCGCCGTCTTCGGAACCGAAGTTCACGCGGCCCCAGCCGCCCGAGAAGTAGATGTATGCTTCATCGAGTTGGTTGGGATCGAGGTCTTGGGTGTTGGTCCAGGGAGCGGGAAGCGCCGAGGGAACGCCAGCATCGTTGCTTTCGTTGCCGAGGTCGAGTTCAGCATGAACGCCAACGGTCAGGCCGCTGTCGGTCGTGGTTTCGCCCGAGAAGTGGACTTCCATGTCGCGCTTGAATTCGAAGCCGCGCAGGTCGTTCGACGTACCAGCGCCGCCGGTTTCGTCGTTGTCAGCAAAGACGCCGTAGCCACGGAAGTGGCCGCCGAGGTCGATTTTCAGGTCAGCTTGTGCAGGTGAAGCGAGGATCGCTGCACCGACGATGGCCGTACCAGCCAGAAGTATCTTTTTCATTGTGTTTCCTCCAAATTGCCCAAGGGGTGAGCCCCCTTAACAGGCGTTCTTGATACTGACGAAAGTGACCAACCCCCGGGCTATCGCCCATCGGCAGCTTCTCGCCGTTACCATCGAGGAATAAACCTTCAGGCAGACACAGGTCAACCTGAACAAGCCGAAGTTGAGACAATGCAGCCCCACTGTTGCGCCTGCGCCACAGCCCTGCCGCTGTTTTTTTTGCACTGGAAGGCCTGTTTTTTGGCTTCCTGCTTGGGTTTTGGCCCATTTATCGCGGGTATTATGAGGGTTATTTCACATAGTTTTCGATTATGCATAAAAAGGCAGGCGGCAAGGGCGATAACACCCGATTCTACACTCCCCCTTTTGAAAATCGCCCCAAGCGTGCTACATGAGACAGCAGTATTTTAAAGGATTCTGGAGCAAACCGATGAATGCACGCTGGACCCCCGTTCTTGCCGTTTTGTTGCTGGCTCTTGCCGGCTGCGGCGATGTCAAAAAAGAAGCGAGCTACCCGACGCGGCCCAAGGGCAGCGACAGCATCGTGTATTCCGACCAGAAGTCTGACACCGTCTGGGGCGAGGGGCGCACGCTCGGCGACAAGCTGTTCGGCCGCGAA
>JAYUPV010000129.1:0-5013 GCA_043759865.1 Alphaproteobacteria bacterium
AAAGCGAAAGCAGCAGCAGCGGGAAAATGGCGGTCGGGTTGAGGATGCGGTTGACAAGGCTCATGCCCTGAATCTTAGCACCTCTACCAGCCAAATCAAGGCGTGCCTAGGTGCGGATAAGACCGTCAATCCCGTGCGCGCGGCTACTTTCGGGGAATACACTGCGCTCGATATCGGCATCCTTCAGGTGCAGGTGGTCATACAGGATGGATTTCGCCACCTGCCGCAGGTCGGTGGTGGGGCGCAGGTCGCGGCCCTCGTACAGCGCGTTCTTGTCGAGCCCCGGCCAGTCGGCATAAACCTTGCCGCCATTCACCGCGCCACCGAGCAGCAGGGCGCAGGAAGCCGTGCCGTGGTCGGTGCCGCCTGTGCCGTTGCCCGCGACCGTGCGTCCGAATTCGGTCGCCACCAGCACCACGGTGTTTTTCCAATGGGGACCGAGCGATGCTTTCATGGTTTTCAAGCCTGCATCAAGCGCCAGCAGCAGATTGGCAAGCGCGCCCTGTTCGGCGCCTTGCTGGGCATGCGTATCCCAGCCGCCGACTTCGATGGTGGCGATGCGCGGGCCTTGCGGGTCGGATAATATTTTACCCACGGCGCTGACGGTTTTTTCCATCGCCTCGCGTCCCTGCAACCCGCGCCGTCCGCCCGTTTTTTTGCCGAACATGCCGCCCTCCACCGCCCCGTCGGCGATGTTGTGGACATCGACTGCTTGGGACAGAGCGGTATGAAACAGCTGGTCTTTTTGGTAAAGGCGTTCGAGCGCAATCAACAGCGTGTCGGCGGGCAGGCCGTCGGCTGCCGGTGCCCAGGTGCCAACGGGCGCAGCACCCTGCAGCGCAAGGGGTATCGTTTGGCCGACCGCAAGCCCGAGAGAGCTTTCACGTTGTCCGTAAAGCGATATCGCGCGGTTGAGCCAGCCGTCGCGCAAACCATGCGCCGTCGCAGCGCCCGACTCCAGCACGTTTTGTGCGTCGAAATGCGAACGGTCGCGATAGGGCGTGGAAACCGCGTGGATAACGGCGGCCTCGCCTTTTTTGAACATGTCGGAAAAAGACGCAAGGCTTTTATGCGCCGCATAAAAATCGTCAAGCGGAGTATAGGCGGAAGAAGGCAGTGCAATGCTGCCGCGCGCGGATTTATAGCTGCGGTCGCCATAGGGCGGAATCGTGGCAAGACCGTCCATCGCGCCGCGCAAAATAACAAAAATAAAACGCTGCTCCACCGGCGCCGCTGCAAAAGCGACGTGGATATCGGGCAACATGGAGGCAACAGCAAGGCAGCCAGCACCCTGCAACAGTTTCCGTCGGGAGAATAAGGCGTCTTTCATTCTTATCTCCTCTGGAATTCGGGGCTGGCGAACAGCAGGGTCAGTGCCTCGGCGGGGCTGCCCGCGCGTTTCACGGCGAATTTTGTTTCGGCGGAGGCGACGGGGCCGATGGTTTCTTCCAGCAGATTGTCGGGGTTCACCTTGGTGTGCAGCCCGTCTGCCACTTTTCCCGCGATGTCGATGCGCTGCAGCAGCGCCTCCGCGCCGATCCAGTCCTTCGCCTGATCGCTCCAGCCGGCGGGTGAGGGGGCGGAGAAAGGGATTTGCCCGAGCATTTTATACGCGCCCGCAATCCTCATATCGTCCACTTGCACATCGGCCACGCGCAGCAGCGACAGGATGAAATCATTCGGTGTCTTGACCTTGCCAAGCGGCTCGGCCCATGTTTCGTCCATACCGAGCAGGGTTTTATAAACCGGTACAAGCGCGCCGTTGTTACGCTCGAAAGCCGCAGCGAGTTTTTTTACGGCACTTGGCGGCGGGTCGTCGGCGATAAAGTGCCGCGCGAGTTTCAGCGCAATAAACTGTGCGGTCGAAGGATGATCGGCAAAGGCCGACAATGCCTTTTCGCCCTCGTCCACACCTTCGTTGCCATAGGTTTTTCCCAACAGTTTTTTGCTTCCCGGCTCATGAATCATTTTTGCGAAAAAGAACCCGCTGCCATCGCCCCTGTTGTCGCGGTCAACCGTCCAGCCAGTGAGTATTCTGGCAAACTCCGTCACATCACTCTGCGTATAACCGCCGCCAACGCCAAGCGTATGCAGCTCCAGTATTTCCCGCGCAAGGTTTTCATTCAGGCCTTTGTTTTTGATTTTCCCGCCGATAGAGCCGGGCCCGACCGACTGGAAGTTGTCGAGATAGATCAGCATGGCGGGGTGTCGCGTCGAGGCGCGCAATAACTCGTGGAAACTGCCCATGATGTTCGGGCGTATAGCCTCGCGCTCGAAATCGGCGACAATCGCCATCTGTATCCGCTTGGTCGAGGACACCGTGAAATGGTTGCTCCAGAACTGCACCAGCCTCTCGAAAAACGGCGTTTCGCTGGCGGCCGCCACGCGCGTGCGGCGGGCGACGTCTTTCATGTATTCTTTGCCCTGAATTTTGAGCATTTCCTTTATCTTCTCCGCCTGCTCGCTGTCTTCTTCGGCCTGCGCTTTTTTGAACAGCTTCTTCTGTTGCCGGTAGCCCTTCATTTCCTGCACGGTGTCGAGGGTCGATTTCAACCCGTTGAAGGCGGCATTTTTGGCATAGCGGGGGTCGAGCTGTGCGTGCAGCCAGCCTTGAGGGTCTTGCGAAATGCTTGATAATTCACCCTCTTTCGCTCCAAAACCGAAGCGCGTGGCGGCGATGAAGGCTTCGATGGAGGACATGGGGCAGGCTCCCGCAAGGTGATGGGTGTCATATATTATACGCGCGGGGGGCGTCATCCCCTGCGCTGGTTATCCGGACTTTTTAATGATGCCTTCCAAGGGTTGCACATCGGCGCTGTCGGGGAAAACGCCGTCTGTATCTTTTTCAGCGAAACCGAGATGCTCGGAGAGTATCGCCTTGGCGATAGAGCGCATATCGGTCGTGGGGTTCAGGTCGCGGTTCTTGAACTGCTTGTCCTTTGCAAGGCCGGGCCAGTCGCCATAGACCTTGCCGCCGTTCAGCGCCCCGCCTGCCAGCAGCACGCAGGAAGCCGTGCCGTGGTCGGTGCCGATGGTGCCGTTTGGCGCAACGGTGCGCCCGAATTCGGTTGCGACCATGATGATGGTGTTCTTCCAATGCTCGCCGAGAGATGCCTTCAGCGATTCAAACGCGGTGTCGAGCAGGCTGGCGTTGAAGGGCAGCATGCCCGTGTCCGTCCCTTGCAAAATATGCGTGTCCCACCCGCCCTGATCTATCGTCGCGATGCGCGGGCCTTTGGGGTTTGAAAGCAGGCTGCCGATGGAATTCATGGCGTTGTGCACGGCGATTTTATTCGGCACCATTTTTAATTCTGACGAGCTTGCGAATTCGGCGGGGCTTTTGATCAGTGTCGCGTCTTTTTCTTTTTCGACGGGCATGGCGGCGTTTTCTGCCGTGTTCAACATGCCGTGAACGCCAATCGCGCCTGTCAACGCTTCCTGAAACAACGGGTCATCGGCATAAATGGCGCGAAGGGATGTGAGCAGCCCTTGTTCCGGCAGCCCCTGTTCCGACGGCGCCCAGCAGAACACCGGCATTTTGCCCTGCGCCACCAGCGGCACGGCCTGACCGAAAGCAAGCCCGATGCCGTCGCGCCGCGCGCCGTACAGCGCCAGCACGCGGTTCAGCCAGCCTTCATGTACTTTCGCGGGCGCGGCAAGACCGGTTTCCAACACATTTTGCGCGTCGAAATGCGAGCGGTTGCGGTAGGGCGAGGCCACGGCCTGCACGGCCGCCGCTTCACCCTCCTGAAACATTTTGATAAAGGCGGGCATATCGCGGCTTGCGCCGTAAAAATCGTCGAGTGGGGTATAGAGGTTTTTGGGCAGCGCCAGCGCCCCGCGCTCGGCTTTATAGTCTTTGTCGCCATAGGGCGGGATGAGGGAAAGACCGTCGGCCGCGCCGCGCAGGATATATAGAACAAAACGCTGTTCCACCGGCGCATCGGCGAAGGCGACCTTGAATCCGCCCGGCATCAGCACGCCTGCGGCGGCCAGCAACCCCGCTCCCTGCAACGCCCTGCGGCGCGATATGCGGATGTTTTTCATGCCCTCATCTCCGCTGGAATTCGGGGCTGGCGAGCAGCAGGGTTATGGCCTCGAACGCGCTGCCTGCGGCAGTCACGACCGCGCGGGTTTTTTCGGTGACAACGGGGCCAATGGTGCTTTCCAGCAGCTCGAGCGGGTTGACCCTGGTGTAAATAGTGCGCGCCACCAGCTGTGCCACGCCAAGACGCTGCAGCAGCGATTCCGTGCTCATCCAGTCTTTCGCCTCGTCGCTCCAGCCCGCAGGCGAAACGGCGGTGAAGGGCATCTGCCCCAAATCGCGCGCGGCGGCCAGCAGGCGGGTATCTTCCGCATCCATGTTCGTCGCGCGCAGGACGGACAAAATAAACTCATTCGGCGTTTTCAATTTTGGCAGCGGCAGCCGCCAGACTTCGTCAAGCGCGATAAGTTCCTTGTACACCGGCAGCAGCTGTCCCTTGTTTTCGGTGAAAACGGCGGCGAGCCTGTCGATGGCGCTTTGCGGCGGGTCGTCGGAAATGAAATGCCGCGCCAGTTTTTTGGCGATAAATTTGGCGGTTGAGGGATGGAAGGCAAGGTCGTGCAGCACCTCTCGCGTTTCTTTTTCCCCGTTTTCGGCATATTCCATGCCGAGAAGTTTTTTTACGCCCGGCTCGTGGCTTTTCGCGTCATAGCGGTATTTCCACGACCATGCGCCGTCGGTGCTCTCACCTGTCACGTTCCAGCCGGTCAGGACCTTGGCGAATTCGGTTACATCGCTTTGGGTATACCCGCCATCAACGCCGAGTGTGTGCAGCTCCATGATTTCGCGTGCGAGGTTTTCGTTCAGGCCGCGTCCCGATTTAACGCCCGCAGGCGACCGGGGGCCGAGGGATTCGATGTTGTCGAGATAAATCAGCATCGCCGGATGCCGCGTGGAAGAAACCAGCAGCGTCTCGAAATCACCCAGTACATGGGGGCGGATTGCGTCGCGCTCGAATGAAACGACAA
>JAYUPV010000130.1:0-2916 GCA_043759865.1 Alphaproteobacteria bacterium
GGCGACAGCGACGCTTCCAAAGTCGGCTCATGGGTTATTGCCATCGGCAACCCGTTCGGCCTTGGCGGCACAGTCACGGCAGGCATCGTTTCCGCCCGCCAGCGCGATATCAGCGCGGGGCCGTATGACGACTTTATCCAGACCGACGCGTCGATCAACCGTGGCAACTCGGGCGGGCCGATGTTTAATATGAAGGGCGAGGTTGTGGGCGTGAACACGGCCATCTTCTCCCCCTCGGGCGGCTCGGTCGGCATCGGTTTCGCCGTGCCGTCGAATATCGTCAAGGGCGTGGTCGAACAACTGATTAAATACGGCAAGACACGCCGGGGCTGGCTTGGCGTGAAAATCCGCCAAGTGACGCCCGATATCGCCGAAGGCCTTGGCCTTGGCAAGGCGCGCGGCGCGATGGTGGCGGGGCTGACGGAAAAAGGCCCGTCGGAAGCAGCCGGCATCAAGGCGGGCGATATTATCCTGACCTTTGACGGCAAGCCCGTCGACACCTCGCAAAAACTGCCGCGCATGGTGGCGGAAACCGAGATCGGCAAAAAAGTGACCCTCGGCGTATGGCGCAAGGGGGAAACCATCAGTGTTCCCGTCACGCTCGGCCAGCTGGAAACAGCGGAAGAAGCAGGCCAGCTCGGCGGCGAAAAACCGGGCGAGCCCTCGCCCGACAAGACGCCTTCGACGGCAGTCACCAGCCTCGGCATCGGCCTTGCGCCGCTGACCGACGCCGCACGTGAAAAATATGGCATCGACAAAAAACTCGCAGGCGTGCTGGTGGCCGATGTAACCGAAGGCGGCGCTGCCGCTGAAAAAGGCATTGCCGAAGGCGACGTGATCGTCGAAATCGACCAGACCGAAGTGGCGGCGCCCAAGGACATTGTCGAAAAGGTCGCCGCCGCCGAAAAAGCCGGCCATGCTTCCGTGCTGCTGTTCGTGGCGCGCAAGCAGGACCTGCGCTTCATCGCCCTGAAGCCCAAAAAGTAAGCGTGGAGGCGACGCGAAAAACCGTTCTCGTTATCGGAGGCCCGACTGCCAGCGGCAAGTCGGGCCTCGCTCTTGGTGTAGCGCAAAAAACAAACGGCGCGATTATCAACGCCGATTCCATGCAACTTTACGACGGCCTCGGCATCCTGACCGCACAGCCCTCAACCGAAGACAAAGCCGCCATCACCCACCGCCTATATGCGTGCCTTGCGCCCTCCGATATCTGCTCGTCCGCGAAGTGGCGCGATATGGCTCTGAGTGAAATCGAAACCGTGCTGGCGGAAGGCCGCCTGCCCATCATCACCGGCGGCACGGGATTTTATATCAAGACACTTATTCACGGCATCAGCCCCATTCCCGACATGCCGCCCGACATCCGCGCGCGCGTTTCCGCCCGGCAAAGGGAAATCGGCAACCCCGCTTTCCATGCCGAGCTTGCGAAGCGCGACCCCGTGATGGCGGCAAAGCTGCACCCTTTCAACACCCAGCGCCTTGTGCGCGCGGCAGAGGTGCTGGAATCGACAGGTAAGAGCCTAGCCGAATGGCAGGAAATACCGCCCGTGCCGCCGCCCGCGCACCTGAAATTCGTGACCGCCACCCTGCTGCCGCCCCGCGCGCGACTGTATGCCCAGTGCGATGCGCGCTTTGAAACGATGCTGAAAAGCGGCGCGCTTGAACAGGTGAAGGCGTTTTCTAAAATCGCGACACCCGCAATTCCGCTCGCAAAGGCACTCGGCTATCCTGAATTGTCGTCGCACCTTGCCGGGGAAATCACGCTTGCCGAGGCTGCCACCCTCGCGCAGGCCTCGACCCGCCACTATGCCAAGCGGCAGGTGACATGGTTTCGCCACCAGATAACGCCCGATATCGTGCTGGACGATCCGTCGGATGCGGAGGCGTTGATAAAAATTATTTCCTGAGCGCCGCCGCGATATCCTGCAGCAATTTTGTGTGTTCCAGCTGGTGCTTCAGGCTTTCTTCGGCGATTTTCTGACTGGCTTCGACCATGCTCAAGCCGCGTTGCTGTTCTTCCAGCGCTTTCGCGTGGTTGTCCCAGACGCGTTTGTTCTGCTTGCGGGCGAAGGCAAGCAGCAACACGATGATGAGCCCGAAAACGCCGATGCTGATAATGCTGGAGCCATAGCGGTTCCAGAAATTAGCGGTGGGCGAACAGCTGGCCGCTGAATTAGTGGCTGCCGCAGCCGTGGACGCCGCGTATTTGTCGAAGTCGGCGGCGTTCGCGTCCCATTCTTTGGTGGTGAACCAGACGCCTTTTCTCCAGTTGTAATAGTAATTGAGGTCCTGCACCCAGGCGCCGTAGCTGCGCGCGTATTTTTTGAAAAACGCTTCGTCGGCATCCAGAAGTTCGATCTCGACAATGCCGCGATACAGGTTTTGGTAATACTGGGTGTCGTAATCGCTGACGGCCGCGTTCAGCAGCTTCAACCGGCCTTTATAGGGGAAGAAATCGGTCTGGAAATTGTAAACGCCTTCTTCCTTGGCTTTTTCGAGCAGCTGTACATGCGTGTCCGCCTTCAAGCGCGCCTCCCAGAACGCCACGAGGCTTTCGCGCTTCGGCAGGTGGGGCCCGAGCACGTCGGCGACAGCTATATCGGGTGCCGTGACAAGAAAGAACAGGGCGAAGCACAGTGCAAAACGCGTCAGCATAACGACTCCTTAGAACAGCTTGTCGATGGTGCTGCGTTTTTTCTCGATGACGGGCACATCGCCTTCGTTGGCTGGCTTGCCTTCTTCCTTGTTCTTCTTGATGCGTTCGGCTTCTTCCTTCGGGTTGACGACGGAGGTGTCACCTTCGCTGCTATGCCCGTCCTCCCAGAAGATCAGCTTGTCGACCAGCGTACGGTTTTCAAGCTCGATAAACCCGTTTTCGCGGTTGATGGTGCTGCGGATAGAAGGATCGGCCTTGTC
>JAYUPV010000131.1:0-2448 GCA_043759865.1 Alphaproteobacteria bacterium
AGCGACAGCGACATCAACCGTTCCATCTATCTCACCGCGCGGTCGCGCTCGTCCTGGCTGGTCATCAACCTGTTCACAGCTTTCCTTGCCTCTTTTGTCATCGGCATGTTCGAGCATTCAATTGAGAAAATCGTGGCGCTCGCCATCCTGATGCCCATTGTGGCAAGCATGGGCGGCAATGCGGGCACGCAGGCGCTCGCCGTTCTCATCCGCGCCCTTGCCACCAAGGAGGTTTCCGCCGCGAACGCGCTGCGCGTGGTGGGCAAGGAATGCATGGTGGGGCTGCTGAACGGAATTATTTTCGCGCTGATCCTCGGCGGCGCGGTGTGGTGGTGGTACAACGATTACAAACTGGGGGGCGTTATCGCCGCCTCGATGATCCTCAACCTGTTCGCAGCCGGCTTGTTCGGCGCGTTCATTCCGGTCGCGCTCGCTAAGTTCGGCCTCGACCCCGCCCCATCCTCGGGCGTGTTGCTGACCACTGTGACCGATGTCGTGGGGTTCATGGCGTTCCTCGGTCTTGCCACGCTGTGGCTGGTATAACCTTCCGATTATTTCCCCAAGGAACGCGAGGAAGCGGAGGATTCTAGTTCTAATGAGCATGGGAAACCTCCTTTCCAGTTTTCATCATGCCCGAATCCGGAAATAAAGTCAACAATTAATTGCGATATAGTCAATTTATGCAATCCGTTCAGGGGTTTGCATAACACTAGCCGATGGCTTATAGTCGCCGCCATGACAACAGTAGCAACCCCCATCCTCGGCAATGCCGACCCTGTGAAAACGCTCGCGATGTTCGTGATGAACGGCGATCTCAAAATGGTCGAGCTCGAGCTGAAATCCGCGCCTTCACTTGTAAACGCGAAAAATGTCGACGGCTATCCCATGCTGCATATCGCGGTGATGGCCGCGATCGAAGAAATGGTGGAACTGCTGCTGGAAAAAGGCGCAGACCCGAAACAAACCGACGATATCCACGACACCGCCGACAATCTCGCCACGCGCCTCGGCTTTACGCCCCTCGCCCGAAAAATCGCTGCGAAAGCGAAAGAAGCCGATGGCAAGGTGGCGGCGGAAAAAACAAAAGTTGATTTCGAGAAGGCCGTTGAGGGTTTTTCAAAAGGCCACGGCCAGCCGATTTCCATGCCGAAACCGAAATACCGCTGGACGAGATGATTTCTGTAAACGCGCGGATGGATGGTTTTAGCGGGTAAATTTAGCTATGATGTTTCTAGGTCCAAAAAGCGAGAACGCAAATGTCCTCCCAGCCAGCAAAAAGAAATGACGAGGCCTTCATGACCAAGGAAAGCTATACACCCAAGGCGCTTGATTACCCGTCGCTGAAATTCGCGCTTGGCGAACATGCCGACATGCTGCGCGATACGGTGCGCGGCTTTGCGCAGGACAAAATCGCGCCGCGCGCGGCCGAGATCGACCACACCAACCAGTTCCCGAACGAGCTGTGGCCGCAATTCGGCGCACTCGGGCTTCTTGGCATTACAGTCGAGGAGGAATACGGCGGCTCGGGCATGGGCTATATCGAGCATATTGTGGCAATGGAAGAAATTTCCCGCGCTTCGGCCTCGGTCGGGCTTTCGTATGGCGCGTTTTCAAATTTATGCGTCAACCAGATAAAACTGAACGGCACACCCGCGCAAAAGAAAAAATACCTGCCCGGTCTTTGCGCCGGCACAAAAATCGGCGCACTCGCAATGTCCGAGCCGGGTGCGGGCTCCGATGTTGTTTCCATGAAGCTGAAGGCCGAAAAAAAAGGCGACCGCTACGTTCTGAACGGCACGAAAATGTGGATCACCAACGGCCCCGATGCACACACGCTGGTCGTTTACGCAAAAACCGACATTGCCGCAGGCTCGAAAGGCATGACGGCCTTTATCATCGAAAACACCTTCAAAGGTTTTTCGACGGCGCAAAAACTCGACAAGCTCGGCATGCGCGGCTCCAACACTTGCGAGCTGGTGTTTCAGGATTGCGAAGTGCCGGAAGAAAACGTGCTGAACGCCGTCGGCAAAGGCGTGAATGTTTTGATGAGCGGGCTTGATTACGAACGCGCGGTTCTGGCCGCTGGCCCCCTTGGCATCATGCAGGCCTGCATGGATGTGGTGCTGCCTTATGTGCATGAGAGAAAACAATTCGGCCAGAGCATCGGCGAATTCCAGCTGATGCAAGGCAAAGTCGCCGACATGTATGTCGCCCTCAACACCGCCCGTGCCTATGTTTACGCCGTGGGCCAAGCCTGCGACCGCAAGGAAATTACGCGGAAAGACGCAGCCGGCGCGATTTTGTACGCCGCCGAAAAAGCCACATGGATGGCGCTCGAAGCGATTCAGGCGCTTGGCGGCAACGGCTATATCAACGATTACCCGACGGGCAGGCTGCTGCGCGATGCGAAGCTGTACGAAATCGGCGCGGGCACGTCGGAAATTCGCC
>JAYUPV010000132.1:0-9188 GCA_043759865.1 Alphaproteobacteria bacterium
AAAATTTTTTACGCCGCAAAAAAACCGGAAAACATGAAAGCACTTCCGCACATTTCCGACGCCGGATTTATTTTACATAATCGCAAAATGGGGTGACGGGGAGGGGGTGGGAGAGGGCGGGCGGGGTAAGGGGTTGGGGGAATGGGGAAGTTTTTGGCGGTTTTTGCGTCTGGAAAACATGCGGCATGAGTTGCATGGGTTTTGCGGGGTGTTTGCGCGTGTTTTGTCGTGTGTTTTGTCGTGTGTTTTGTCGTGTGTAGGTTTAAAAATAATGTTTGATTTCATGTGGTGACAGATTCGTGATTTTGATTTTGGAGAAAAAACGGGGTTGATAATAAATGGTTTTTCGTGTCGTCACTCCGCATTTTCGATCAATATTCTATACAAAGGTCATTGCTGTTTTTTTCCGGCGAAGGTGACGGCGGGTGTATGCGCGGTGTGGGCGGTTTTTCTTTCAGGATTTTCTCTTCTCGCTGCTCGCGTTCTTGTTTTTGGTGCCAGCGTTCATCATTCGGCTGCAGGGGGCCTTCCTCGTGTCGTTGGCGGCAGACATCATTCTCTGGTGTAAGAACTAAAATATTTTTGACAAGGCTTGTTATCAGTTTCTCGACTTGGTCCCGTGGCGTGTCGACCAGAAAGGCGGCCTTAAGTCCGCCATCAAATATCTCCCAGCTATTTGAACGAGACTCTGGCACAGCACTGCCGAGAAAAGAGTTAAACCTAAGGACGGCGATTTTGAGTTCCTTCTTGGCAAATATGTTGAAGGCATCGTTCGCGGGAGAGGGAAACATCTCCAACTGCACCAAGATAGTCAAAGTACCGGGGCGCTGCATAAATTCATTCAGATAAATGCCGGAATTAGGGCGGACCGTTTCGAAAATTTCGAGATCGGGAATTTCACAATTTTCGTTCGACTCGACGAAGGGCAATATCTGTTCCCGTATCCTGCGGATAAAACTTTCGCGGATGAAGGCTTTAGGCACACCCTCGTATTCTTTTGCTCCGAGCCCCATAAGCGAAAGCCCGACCGCCTGAATGTTGCGGTAATGAGAAAATTTAGGGCGGGCATTGAATGAGCATGGGGATACTTCATCTTTTTTCGGGGGTTCTGAAGGGGCGGTGCCGGCGCTTGTGTTTGGTGAAGAATTATTTTTTGCAGCATCGTCCTGATTCAGCTTGTTGCGAAACGCCTGAAAATCGTCAAGTTTATCTTGGGCGAATGCCGGTGCGTGGAAAAAGATATTCACCAGAATAGCGATTCCGAAAAGCAATCGACTCATTCCTATCTCCTTCGAAAATTATTTGATCAAAAACGACGCTCGTCTGTTTTC
The DNA here is from genome assembly GCA_043759865.1 of Alphaproteobacteria bacterium. GTDB lineage: Bacteria > Pseudomonadota > Alphaproteobacteria > Micavibrionales > UBA2020 > JAPWJZ01. Next base: position 1,332 of record JAYUPV010000132.1, read on the forward strand.
GTAGGCGGGTGTGCCGTGCTTACCCCAGCGGGAGCCGGTGTTGCAGGTTTTTCCGCAGGCTTGTTTTCATTCGCGACGGTGTTGAAGGCGGGGGCTGCGGGGGAGGCTATCACGGGAGCGGTCACAGGCGCTTGTTTCACTTCCGTTTTCTCTTTGGCGGATTTTTGTTTTTTCGGCTTATCTTTCGCGGCGGATTTCAGGGCGGCGTGGATGTTGAAGCCAGCCTTCACGGCGAACATGACGGCGAGTTGGAGGCCGAGAACGATGCCGCCGGTGATTGCGCCCGGCAGGGCGAAGGGGGCGGCGGAGCCGAGGGCGGTATAGGTAAGGCGTTCTTTGGGTTCTTTGCGCGCGCTGATAACGAAGCCGGTTGCTGTACTGGCGAGTGCCGCGCCTGCGAACAGAGGGAAGGGCACAAAGAAATAGCCGATGAAACCTGCCACCACGCCGGCATAGGCGGCAAGGCGGGGCAGGGTGTTGAATTCGGATTTGTGGAACAGGTCACGCTTCATCAGCGCCTTCAGCTCCTGCACGTTCTTCTTCAGGTTTTCTTTCAGGTGCTGTATGAAATTTGTTGTAAAGCTGGCCATGCTTTTATTTACGGCTGCGGCAGCGGTGCTGCCTTGAAGCGCAGGCGGAAAGGCTCGCCTTTTTTCCACTCAAGGCTCGGTGCCTGTGTTTGCAGGCTTTCGAGAAACTGTTTTCCTTCTTCGGCCAGCGTCTGGTCGATATCCGATTTGGGCAGTTCCTGCACAACCGCGCCTTTGATGCGGTGGGCGCGCTCGGAGGCGTAGTTGAAAACAAAGGTGATCGCGCCTTCAAGCGCGTCTTTTCTGGTGATTTCGACTTGCGACGCATCGGCCTTCAAAATGCTGCCGTCGGAAAGGGGTAGGTCGCGGCCGCTCATTTTCCAGCCATGGCTGGTTGCGTCCTCGACGGTCTTTTGCGCGTCGACCATGCGGGTTTCGACCATGCCGGCTTCGTCCACGAAAATCTGGTCGACGATGCCTTTGGTTTGCAGCCAGTCGAGCAGGGCTTTGCGTTCGGCAGGGGTGACTTCTTTTTTGTCGCCGTAGTTTTTTTCAAAGAAATAGCTGGCCATATAGGCTTCAACAAATTGCTGCGGAGTCAAAAGGCAGTTGTCGAGCATGGCGTCGAGATGGCCGGTGTGACCTTCGGCTGCGGCGCGGATGGCGGCTTCTTTCATCGCCACTTGGTAATCGGTGATGGCGAAGGAAACACCGGGATGCACTTGTTTGTCGTGCAGCGTGGAAAAAGTTTTTGCGAGCAGGGCGTAAACATCACTGCCCGGCTTGTCGGCTGCGGCCTGCAAGCTGGTCGCGGCATAATGCGTCAGCTCCTCTCTAACAGGATCGTTGCCGCCCGCTACCATCGTCGTCTGGTTTTTTTCGGCGTATTTCAGCAGCAGGTAAGCGGCGGTCACGTTGTTGTGTTCCGCCGCGTGGTCGAGCCCCGCCTGCACGGCGCCGCCGCCGCCGAAGCCTTTTTCCTTCAAGGTCACGAACAAAAATTCCTTCGCCTCTTTCAGGGGGCGGTTGAGCAGGAACCAGACGCGCCAGTTCTTGCCTTCCTCAATCGCGGTTTTCAGCGCGGCGGTGACGGCGGCGCTGGTCGCATTTTTGAGTTTTTTCGACCATTTCCGGTCGTCTTTTGTCGGTTCGGGAACTTTGATTTTGCCTTCAAGCCCCTCGACATTCACATAGGGTGAGGTTTCGACTTCCGGCGAAATGCCGTTGTCTTGCTTGAAGCGCTTGAAAAAATTTTCCAGCATGAAGCCTCTATATAATCTTTTGGAATATGGGGTAGCCGAACTATAGGAAGCACCCGCCGATATGTCAATTTCCTGTTGCGGCGGTATTTGCCATATAATATAATGGCTGCATGGCAAAACCCCTGACTTTTGACGATATCAAGCGCGCGATTATTTCGAGCCTCTCACCGGAGCTGCTCGAAAAGCAGTACCGTGAGCAGCTGACACCCGACGATCCGCCGGAAACAGGGCATTGCGCCATTGCTTCCGAGGCTTTTTATCATATCGCAGGCGGCAAAAGTGCAGGGTTCATCCCCACCGTGTGCGGCTATGCGGCGGACGGCCACGGCAACATGAAGTACGGGGCAGAGCGCGAAGAAGCCCTGCGGAAGGGCTGGCGCAAAGAATCGCATTGGTGGATCAAGGGGCCCAAAGGCGGCAAACGCGGCGAAGATAAATTGTTCGATGTGACCGTCGGCCAGTTCCCCGACCCGTTCCCGTATGAAAAGGGGCATAACACCGGTTTCATGCAGCCAAAGCAGATACCCTCGAAAAGGGCGCAAATCGTCATCGACCGTGTGGCTGAAAAACTGGGAAAACAGGCTTTGGATGCTTATAAAAAGGCAAATATGGCCGCTTTTAAGCCAGAAGTGCCTGTAAATCATCCCAAACATAGGTCACATCGGGCAGCTCATAGCCCTCATACCTGAAAACGCCGCTTTTTTGTAGCTTTCCGCCCAGTTTTTCGTAGAAAAACCGGGCAGGGCGGTTGTTTTCCAGCACGCTGACCTGCAGGGATTCAAGCCCGTTCGCCGCCATCGCTGCTGCCATTTCGCGCATGAAGGCCTGCCCGATGCCTTTGCGCTTGGCTTCGTCCAAGAGATATATGGCAAAGACTTCGCCACGGTTAGGGCTTTCCTCGCCGCGCGCGCGGCCGCAGGCACCCATGCCCACTATTATATTGTCCAGCTCCACCACGAAACGCAGGCTGTGGTTGTTGGGGTCGGACAAAACCATGCGCACACGTTCGGCATCGCCCGCCATATCAAGCCTCGAGAGCAGCGCTTCGGGCATCAGCCCCGCATAGCTTTGTTTCCAGCCGGTGATACGCACAAAGGCGATGCGGTCGGCGTCTTCCTCTATCGCGCGGCGAATGGTGAAGTTCTGCATATCACATAATCCAAGTATAAAATAACCCAAATAGCCCCTGTAAGCACATAAACCAAACAAGTATATTGAGTGCCACGTTATTTTGTTTATAGAGCCAGGCAGCCAACGTTACGGGAGGCATATGACTATGGCGAACCAAGTGAGACTTGAGAAGACGCAAATTTCAGCAGACACCGCGCAGGGCAATGAAACTGCGCAGCCCCTTTTCCAAAACGGCAAATGGATCTGGGAAGACCATTATCCCGAAGGCGTTTCATGGAAAGCGCCTATCGTGCAAAAGCCGCTGTTCCACATCATCGACAGCGCTGCCGAAAAATACGCCGACAACATCATGTGCGATTTCGAGGGCAAGACCTGGACCTATGCCGATATGGGGCACATGGTCAACCGCGTGGCGGAAGGCCTGCAGAAATTCGGCGTGACCAAAGGCACCAAGGTCGGCTTGTTCCTGCCGAACTCGCCCTACAGCTTCATGTTCTTTTTCGGCGTTTTGAAGGCCGGCGGCACGGTTGTGAATTACAACCCGCTGTATGTCGAACGCGAGCTTTCATCGCAAATCGAGGACAGCGAAACCGATATCATGGTCACGCTCGACCATAAGCCGCTGGTCGACAAAATGCAGTCGATGCTGAAAAGCACGCGGCTGAAAAAAGTCGTCGTCTGCCCGCATGCCGAAACGCTGCCCTTCCCGAAAAACCTGCTGTATCCCTTCACCAACTATAAAGACATCGCCAATGTGAACTGGGACAGCCGCCATATTTCCTTCCTCGACGTGGTCGACAACAATGGCCGCCCCATTGCCGTCATGGTCAACCCGCAGGAAGACGTGGCTGTGCTGCAATATACCGGCGGCACCACCGGCATCCCCAAGGGCGCGATGCTGACGCATGGCAGCCTTTACGCCAACATGGTGCAGATAACAACTTGGATCAAAGACCTGCAACACGGCAAAGACGCCATCATCGGCGTGCTGCCGCTGTTCCATGTGTTTGCCATGACGGTGGTCATGAACGTGTCGATCAATGCGGGCCTCAAGATTTTGCTGCATGCGAAATTCGGCGTAAAGGAAGTGCTGGAGGCGATTAAAAAACACCGCCCTGCTTTGTTCCCCGCCGTGCCTGCGGTTTACAACGCGATTGCAAATTCGCCCGATGTCACCAAATACGATTTCTCGTCCTTGCGCTTCTGCATCACCGGCGGCGCACCGATGGCGGCGGATATCCAGCGTTTGTTCGAGGAAAAAACCGGATCCCGCGCGCTTGCGGAAGGTTACGGCCTGACCGAAGCCTCGCCCGGCTGCACCTTCAACCCGCCGGTCGGCAAAAAGAAACCCGGCTCGGTCGGCCAGCCTGTTCCCGGCTCGACCGTTGAAATTCTCAGCCGCGAAGACGGCGTAACGGTTCTCGGCGTGGGTGAAAAAGGCGAAGTCTGCATCACCGGCCCGCACGTCATGAAGGGCTATTACAACAAGCCCGAAGCAACCGCCGAAGTCATTAAAAACGGACGCCTGCACACGGGCGATGTCGGCTACATCGACTCCGAGGGTTATCTGCATCTCGTCGACCGCATCAAGGATTTGATTCTGGTGCGCGGCTACAACGTTTATCCCCGCATGGTGGAAGAGGCGATTTACCTGCACCCTGCGGTCGAAGAATGCATCGTGGCCGGCGTGCCCGACAAGGAACGCGGCGAAACCGTCTGGGCGTGGGTGAAACCCGCCGCAGGGAAATCTGTCAGCCCCGACGCGCTGAAAGAATTTCTCATCGACAAGCTGTCGCCCATCGAAGTGCCGCGCAACATCATCGTGCGGGAAAAGCCGCTGCCGAAAACGGCGGTGGGCAAGCTCTCGCGCAAGGACCTGCTGGAGCAGGAAGGCATCAAACGCTCTTGAGACTCTCGAAAGGAACATTTCCATGTCCAATCCGGCAATAAAGTCAGGCGGGCAGGATTTCCCGTGGCTCAAAAGCTATCCGCCCGGCGTGGACTGGAACACGGTCGTGCCGAAACAGCCGCTTTACGCTTTCCTCGACGGCGCGGTCGCAAAATATCCCGACCGCACGGCGCTGCATTTCGCGGGTCACGCCTATGATTATAAAACCGTCGGCGCGCTGGTGAACAGCGCGGCGAAAGGGCTTGTGGCTCTCGGCGCCGGCAAAGGCACGAAAATCGGCTTGTTCATGCCGAACACCGCCTATTCGATTGTCATGTATTACGCGATTCTAAAAACCGGCGCGACGGTGGTGAACTACAACCCCGCCTATGTCGACCGCGATCTCATCGCCCAAGCATCCGACAGCGAAACCGCGATACTGGTGACAGTCGATCTGCCGCCGCTGCTGGAAAAAGCAAAAGCCATTGCCGAAAACACGAAGCTTGGCAAAGTCGTCATCTGCCCCATGAAGCAGAACCTGCGCGAAACAACCGAAGGTACATCGCCGCTCGCGCCGGAAAAAACCGTGTGGTTCGCGAAACTCGTCCACAACGACGGCCAGCACAACATTCCCGACATTCACCCCGAGCGCGATATCGCCGTGCTGCAATATACCGGCGGCACAACCGGCACGCCCAAGGGCGCGACGTTGACGCATTACAACCTCGTCGCCAACGCCGTTCAAATCGGCAAGTGGTATCACAACGCCAATGACGGCGAAGACAGCATGATTGCGGTGCTGCCGCTGTTCCATGTGTTCGCCATGACGGTGGTCATGAACATGTCGGTCATGAAGGGCATGACGCTGTTCATCATGTCGCAATTCAGTGTGTCGGAGCTGCTGGAGCTGGTGAAGCGCGAAAAGCCCGCTTATCTTGCCGCCGTGCCGACCATGTATATCGCCCTTGCGAACTACGACCGCATTTCCGAATACGATTTCTCGCCTCTGAAATTCTGCCTCTCCGGCGGCGCGCCGCTGCCTGCTGACGTGAAACGCATTTTCGAGGAACGCACCAAGGCGCGTCTTGTCGCTGAGGGTTACGGCCTGACCGAGTTTTCTCCCGTCGCCACCTGCAACCCGCTGACCTCGAAGGCGCGCGCGGGCTCCATCGGCCTGCCCATTCCCGGCACCGTTGTTGAAATCGTCAGCCTTGTCGATGGCACGACCGTTCTCGGCCCCGATGAACGCGGCGAGCTTTGCGTCTCCGGTCCGCAGATGATGGCGGGGTATTACAAGCGCGATTCCGAAACCGCCAATGTCATTAAAAACGGCCGCCTGCACACCGGTGATGTCGGTTACATGGATGACGAAGGTTTTGTTTATATTGTCGACCGCGTGAAAGACCTCGTGCTGGTCGGCGGTTTCAACGTCTATCCGCGCCGTGTGGAAGAAGTGATTTATACCCACCCCGCGATCGAGGAATGCATTGTGGCAGGCGTGCCCGACAAACTGAGAGGCGAAGTGGTACAGGCCTGGGTAAAGCTTCGCCACGGAGAATCAGTCACGCCCGAGGCGCTGAAAGAATGGCTGCAGGACAAGTTGCAGCCCATCGAAGTGCCGAAAAAAATCATCATCCGCGACGAACCCCTGCCCAAAACCGCCGTCGGCAAGCTATCGAAGCGCGACCTGCTTGTTCAGGAAGGCATCAAGAAACGCTGATAACCGCCTCTAAGCGAAGAGGTTAAGGACGGGAAGGCATTTGCCGCTCTCCCGTAGGTTACTTGACTTCTTCAGCCATTAATTCCCATAAGATTCTTGATCGGGCGAATTCTGAAAACCCGCATTGACCCCCCTATTTCCCTATGCTACCCCTCACGAACGCATTTAACTTAATGTCAAAGAAATTAATCACAAAAAGGAGAATAATCGCCATGGCGAGAGGGACAGCAAACGAAGATCAGGAATACGGCAGCTGGTACAAGCCGGAAGTAAAAGCGAACATCAAGCTGACATTAGCTTTCGCAAAAGCAGTCGGCGCGAACCAGTCGGACAAAGCCGACAACCTGGTCGTTTCCCCCTATAACGCGACCGCCGCTCTTTCGATGGTGGCTCTGGGCGCGGAAGGCAAGACACGCGAAGAACTGGCGAAGACGCTTTACGGCGTTTCCGGCGCAGATCTTGATGCCGCTGCACAGGCCTATGCGAAACTCAATACCGAAATCCTCGCAGCCAACAAGGGCCAGGTCACGCTGACCACGGCAAACGGCGTCTGGGCAAACGAAGGCCTCGTCACCTTGCGCGATTCTTTCGTCGACCAGTTGAAAAAAACCTTCAGCGCGGAAGTTTCCGCCGAAGCTTTCGGCCAGCCGACCGTCGACAAAATCAACAAATGGGCGTCCGACAACACCAACGGCCTCATTAAAGAAGTTCTGAAAGAACTGAAGCCTGACGACGCGGCTGTTCTTGCTTCCGCGCTTCACTTCAAAGGCGACTGGACGCACAAGTTTGATAAAAAACTGACCGAAGAAAAACTCTTCACCTCGGACAGCGAAATCACCAACGTCACTCCGACCATGAAGCAGACCTTCGAAGAAGAAGGCGGCTTCAGCTACCTCAAGGGCAAGGATTTCGAAGCGATCTCCATGACCTATGGCGAAGAAAAACACAGCCGTGAAGAGTGGAAAAACCCCACCATGCGCCTCGTGCTCATCCGCCCGACCAACGACGACACTTCGGCGCGCGATTTCCTGCAAGCGCAGGACGCGGCGAAAGTCCCCGCATGGCTCGACGCTTACAGCTTCCAGCAGGCCATCGGCACGGTCGAACTGCCGCGCATGGACATCAAGCAAAGCCACGACCTCAAGAAATCGCTTGAAGACATGGGCATCAAGCAAGGCTTCGTTCAGGGCGGCGCAGACTTCAGCAACATGGTTGAAGGCAACGGCAAGAGCCTGTTCATCAGCCGCGTCAGCCACGACACCGTGTTCAAGACCGACGAAACCGGCTCCGAAGCCGCTGCCGTCACCACGGCAGTCATGGGCCTTG
>JAYUPV010000133.1:0-6849 GCA_043759865.1 Alphaproteobacteria bacterium
GCAGCGGGAATTTCGCGCTGAACTGCCCCTGCTCGCGGATGACGGCATAGAGCGAGCCATCGGGCAGCTTTTGCGGCTTGTCGTAGATATGGGTGCGAACATGGCCGGAAGGTTCAAACGCATTCATGAATTCCGCGCTGCGCGACGGGTCGAGGCTTGCGTCTTTCCACCGGAACCATACGTAAAAATCGAGCCGGTAGCTGTCTTCATGCAGGTTGATCTGCTGGATATCGTTGACATAGGCACCGACATAAACCGTCTCCGCCGCCTTCTCCGCGCAGGCGGGCGAGGCAAGCAGACACAGCATAAAAATGGCGACAAAAAGGTAGCGCATAACACCCCGTCAAAAGAACCCGCCCATACTAGGGCAAAAACCGGCCTTTTGCCAGCGGGGGCAAGCACATCATTTATTCATAACGTCGCATCACCGGCTTTTTTGCCTTCAAGGAAGCACAATATCGCCTATACTGTTCCAGAAACTCTATGGAGCCCGCCATGATGGACCCCGCGCAGCAAAAAAAGCCCCTCGACACCAGCAAGTTCTATATGTGGCGCTGCCTGCTGGCGATTGCCTGGGCCGATGGCGAATGCGGGCCCGAAGAAACCGAATATTTCGGCAAAGTATTCGACAACCTGCCCCGCTTTTACGACATGACGCAGGAACAGTGCAACGCGCTGGCCGACGACCTAGTGACCGCGCGGAAAATCGACGGGCTGCTCTCGCACATCAACGACCCGGAGGTGCGCGGCACGCTGCTCGGCTTTGCGCGCGACCTTGTGGCACTCGACGGCATCACCACGCCCGGTGAAGATGACATCCTGAAGCGGCTGCATATCGACGGCATTCCCATGCACGACAACCAGAACATGCGTACCGAAATCCGCGAGGTTATCAAGCGGCAGGACAAAAAAAGCGCCGAAGAAATAGAGAAGTTGCGCATGGAAGCACATCTGCGCAACCCGTTTTTCGCCACGCTCGACAACCTGCTGCTGCAATTCGGCATCGACCTGCTCGACAAGTAAGGCTCAGGGCTTCGGGTTTCTTTTGAAAAAATCCCAGATGATTTCCGTCGCGTTGATGTCGCGACTGGTGCGGCCGACCATGAATTCGAAAAGATACTGCCTTCCGCCCGGCCATGTGTGACCGCCGCCCTCGACGGTATAGAGCGCGACTTCGGCAGCCTTACCCTTGTACTCTTGCTTCGTAACACGCGTTTTGTCATCGGGCTCAGTATCGGGCAGTAATTCCTTCTCATAGTCCTGCCCCGCCGGAGCACCCGCCTGCCCGAGCCAGAAGGCGAAAGTGGCGGCGGTTGAAATATCTTCTCCGCGCGGCGGACTGCGCTTCGCCACAGCCACCGCGCCGCCGTTGAAAGGCACCAGCGGGTCTTCGGTACCGTTCAGGATCAGCACCGAGACGGGCTTTGCAGGCTTGCACTTCTTCACCATCTTGACCGGCATATTGGCGATGACCATGCCGACCGCCGCAATCTTGTCGGCAAGGTCGCAGGCAAGGCGGTTCGACATATGCCCGCCGTTGGAGGGGCCTGTGGCGTAAATCCGGCGTGGGTCGACTGCATGCGTTTCCACCAGCCGGTCGATGATCGCGGAAATAAACCCGACATCATCAAGCTCGAGCGCCTGCGCCTCGATAGTCGCCACCTCGCGCCCGTCATTCCATTGTTTTTTGTAACCCTGCGGATAGGCGACCAGCAGGTCTTCGCGGTCGGCAAGCGCGTTGAACGATGCCGCAGCACCTGTCATGCCGTCGAATTTTTTCGCCTTGCCGCCGCCGCCATGCAGCACGATCACCAGCGGGCGCAGGCTTTTGTTTTCCGCAGCGTTTTCCTTGCGCGGGTCGTGCAGCCAGTATTCGCGTATCAGCACTCCTTGCTTCAGCGTCTGTTTTTCAAGCGCGGCGCTGGCGGGTGCAGCATTGCACAGGAAAAATAGGCAGGATATAAACAGCGCCGCGCGCATGTCAGATAAAGTCCAGTGCGCAAAGATGGTCGAAAAACGCGCTCTTGTTATGCTGGCTTTCATCGGGATACGCCCCCATCAGTGCGGTATAGGCCGAAAACAGCTTGCGGTGCGAGCTTTGCACAAGCGCGTCGCCCGCATTGAACCTTTCACCCGCCGAAATTTTCGCGAGATACTGCCGCTGCTCAGCGATTGCTTCCGTGACAAGGGTATAGGCTTTTTTTGCCCGCTCCGGCGCATCAAGCGCAGCAAGGCGGGCGAGAATAGCGTCGTAATTATCCGCATCCCCTTTTTTCCCGGTCTGCCAGATCACGCGCTCCGCCACCGCAAGGTCTATCACCCCGAAAAAACTGTCGAGAAATTTCCGTTCGTCCTCCCCCGTCACGGCGGTGGAAGAATCAAAACGTGTCTTACCGTGCGGGATGGCGCTGTAAGCCTCGTCGACCGTCATCGACTGGCGGATAGTGTCCCCCGCCAGCGCGGGCGACGCCAGCAGAAGGCACAGAACAAACGCTGCATATCTAATTGCTTTTTTCATTCTGCTTCTCCTTCAAAAGTTCCGGCACCATCGGCATCAGTGTGTTCCATGCGCTGTCGCGCGGGTTGTGCCCCGTGGCGTCACTGCGCAGGATAAAATTTTTGTCGATAAGCTGGATTCCGGGGATAAGGTCATAGCTTGCCTGATAAACCGGCTTTGCCAGCAACTCCGCGCCGCCCGCCAGCACATAGGTGTTCTTCTCCTTATCAAGCCCGAAATGCTCCGCCCATAGCGCGGCGTCTTCTTGCGTCGCACCCTGCATTTGCAAATTAAATAAAATCAGGTTGATGAAAACGATGCGGTCGTCATGCAGCGAGACACCGCCCGTATATTGCGGGAAGTACTCGACGTAAGACTCAGTGCCGCCCTGCACCTGCATCCCCTTCACGCCGCCTTTTTTCGCACCGCCTGCGAAAGCGTTGCAGGCGGGACAGGTCATGCCCACGGGCTCGATAACGATAACTTTGCCTTTGAAATCGGACAACTTGACGATTTTTCCGGTATGGTCGACCAGTTCAAGATCAGGATAGGGCTTATCGATTTGCGGCGGCCATTCCACGATCTTGCCGTTCGCCAGCGTCACCTGCCGCTGCGTTACGGCTCTTGTTGGCGTCGATTGCAGCAGAAGGGGCACGGCGAGTAACGCGAGCATGAGTATGACCAGCGATTTTTTTATCATTTACTTTCTCCCTTGAGATACCCTTCAACCTCGGCGTGGCGCGCGTCGGCCGGAAACTTCGCCGCGAATTTTTCGAACTCGATGCGCGCTTCCTCTTTCATACCCGCCCCGCTGTAGCTTTTTCCCAGCCAGTAAAGCGCAGCGGCGTTTTCCGGTTCGGCCTTCAGCAGCTTCAGGAAGGCGGGCAGCGCCCGCTCGAACGCGCCATTATAATAGTATCCCATGCCTTCCAGCATCAGCCGCCCGTTTTCCTCCGTCACAGGTGCCGCCGTGCCGCTGTGTCCCGCTTCAAGCGCACCAAACTTTCCCACAAGTGCGTCAACGGCGTTGCAGGCGGTCTTTGCCACTTCCTCCGTGCTGCCCGAGGCGTCGGCGCTTGCGACCAGCTGCGCTGCTGCAAGGTCGTACAGCATCAGCGTCACCGCGAAACCGTCATCATGCGGCGCAAGACTGCCGCGCAGCAGGTGCGTCGCCGATTTCAGTTGTATTTTTTTGACGTCAAAATTCACCGTGGCTTCGGCGGATATTCCTTCCAGCTGGCTGCGGTCGAGAATTTCAGCGTGGGCGGCGTGGGCGGTGAAACAGGCCGTCACGATATCCGCCATGCCCTCTTTCAGCCCCTCGAACTGGCGTGGCAGCGCACTGTCGAAAAGCAGTACCGCGATTTTCGGTCGCACGACCTCTGTCGCCGCTCCACCGGAAAAAATCACCAGAAATGCCAGTACCGCAAAAAGTTTCATATTGCGCCTATAGCGGTTTCATTACGAACTTGCCAAAAATATCCTGTTGCTTTCCGTCCTTGTCCCAAATAGCAAAAAAAGGCTCCTCGTTCTCGTCCCAGATGTCGAGCCCCATGATAACGCGGTTGCGGGCGCTTTTATCCTTCATGATAATCAACGGGCCCTCGTTCGGCCCGTCGAGGCGAAACAGCAAGCGAAGCCTGCCCTCGTTGTCGTACAGGGTCAGGCTCGGAAGGCCCTTTTCGCTCATGCGAACGCTACCGTCATAGGTACCGAACTGCAACCTGAGCTTGCCGTCTGCGCCATAGATATCCTGCATGGCCTGTCCGTTGTGGACGCCGATATCAATGCGGCTGCGCCCTTCGGTGTCAAAAAAGCGCGAAATTCCCGCTTCCTTGCTGTCGGCAAACGCGGGACGCAGATACTGGTCGGAAAATATCCCTCCGGCGAATCCGAAAATGCAAAGCAGTATAAAACTGGCAATATTTTTCATGGGTGCTTCCTCTCGAGCCTGTAAATTCCGGTTGATTCAGACCCCGCCCAGACGCTGCCGTCGGGCGCGATATCAAAATCGATCATGTCGAAAATATCGTGGCTCGGCGGCTGGTACAGCTCCGCCGTCTTGCCGTCGAAATAGCCGATGCCGCGCGACAGCGTATAGTAATCCGGCATGAACCACACCCCGTTGCCATCTACCCTGATCTTGGCGGGCGACGCGTAGGGGAACGGCGAATTATCCGGCGTAAATTGCCGCCATTCGGCTTGTTTGCGGAATATCCCATCGCCCGCTGTCGCAACCCATGTTACGCCCGCGCCACTTGAAATGCTTGTTACAGCACTTGTCCCACCGCGACGGAATTCGAGAGGCGTGGCATGCGCATCCTTCAGCTGGTAGAGCTTGCCCGAAGCCGTGCCGGCCAGCACATGGTCGCCCCCGGCTGCAACCGCCGTCACAGGCGAGTCCTCGACATGATATTGCTTCATGATTTTCGCAGCCGCCACAACCGCGACATCCCCTCCCGCCGTTCCGAGAATGATGTTGCCCGCTTCGCCGCAGGCGATCGCGGCAATGCCGGTTTTAAGCCCGGGATATTCAAGCCGCTCCGTCTTGTTCACCAGAAAGCCGCTGGAAATAACCCCGATTGCGGGCTGATCGAGCGAGCGTGCGGCAAAATAGGTTTTATCGCCGCAAGGAACGATATCGGTCGCCTGATGGTGGAAAAACCCCATCGATACATCGGACACATAAAAATCATCTCCCTTCAGCGACATCACGCCCGTTTCAATGCCCCACCACGCGCGGCCGTCGGGCGCAGCGCCCACCGCCGTCACATCGGGCATGACATAGCGTGTGCGCGCGATGCGACGGTCCCAGCGGTTGCCAGCCGCGTCGAATTCCGTTTCGTGATACAGCGGGTCGCTGGCGGGGTTTTTACCGTTATCGGCGAAGGCAAAATTCCTGTAGCTGCGCAAAACAATATCGTCGCCCTGCCATGCCGCGATAAGCCATGAATCGCGCGCCTGCCGCACCGCTGCATAAGGCTCCATCGTGATATCGCGCACAAGATCGGGCGCAGGCTCTTCGCTCTCGGGGCGGAAGCGGGTGTATTGAAGTCCGGTCATGGTGTCCGAGAACAGCAAGGTGAGACTGCCGTCGCCGGTATTGGCAAGATGCAGGGGATAACCCGCGACCTGCGCGACCGAGCCGTAATTTGCGTTGCCGCCATCCGACCAATGGCGCGAATAACTGCCAAGGCCGTATTTCTTTGTCTCCCATTTTTCAAGATCGGGTGATTTCATCAGCCGGAAAGACGCGCCGCCGTCAATCGCGCCGAGCCAGTAGGCATGCGTCGCGTCCTCGAATAAAACGGGGTTGAACATGCGCCCGTCGCTTGCTGGCGTTCCCTCTGCTTCCCATTTTTCACCATCGGCGGACGAAAAAATAGAAATGCCGCCGCTCTGCCTATCGCAGACGGCGACAAGCCACCGGCCGCGATGGTCCTGCATCGCCGCATATTCCAGCAGATCTGTCGAGGCATTGCCAATTTCGGCAACGGAGCCGGGCGCTTGCATTTTTTCGACGGGAATGCGCAGCGGCTGCGACCAGTCTTGCGAATCTTTTTTTATTCCGCTCGTCCACAATTCCCAGCCGAGCCCGCGCCGGTCTGAAATCCAGAACAGCCGCGCGCCGCCGTCTTCCGCCTGCGCCAGTTGCGGCGCAAAATCGTTGCTTTGTGAACTGGCGGAAAGGCGCGAAAGCGAAGGCCATGTTTTGCCATCACTGCTATGCGCCGCCCACAAATCCGTCTCGCCCGCCGCAAGGCTGCCCTTGGCGGCCGCGAGCCACAGGCCTTTCCCGCCGTCACTCGACAGCGCAAGGCGTTTTTTTGTACCGTATTGCTCGATGTATTGCGGGTCGGAAACGCCGGAGGCAACGTCTTCGTTCAGCGCAAGGCGCGCGACTTCGGCGCCTTCGGATTTGACGGATGGCGCGATGGCGGGCTTCTCGTTCTCTGCCACCTCTTTCGTCTTGCGCAGGCGGAATTCGACCTGCCAGTCTTTTATCTCGCTACGGTTTTCGATGAGCTGGAAGACCAGAATATTGCGGTCGCGCCCGTGGAAGGGTATTTCCTTTTGCAAAGTCGTCATGCTTTGGGTCTGGCCATAAATAACACCGAGCCAGTTGTTGAAAAAATTCCGCGCGAGAGGAAAACCGAAAACGCGCAAGGTGAAATCGGTCGTGGTGGTCGGCTGTGGCACCCGACCCGTGATGCGCAGCTTCACGCCTGTCGCGGTATAGCCGTCGGGGATAATGGCCGCATAAAAATTCTCGCCCCATTGCGGCACCAGCTGCGTATCCTTGAAAAACAGTGATTTTGTGCCGCCATAGCGCGCCTCGGTGATGACGGGGT
>JAYUPV010000134.1:0-3292 GCA_043759865.1 Alphaproteobacteria bacterium
AGCCGGTTTTCGATATTGACTTATGCTCTTTTTGTTTATAATTTATGCTCTATAAGAGAATAACGAATCAGCAGCAAATATCTCCCAGCCACCGGATACCTCAAACATCATGACCGCCAACGCCAAACTATTACCTGCAAAAGAAGAACAGGGTTATTCCCTGCTCGATGCGGGCGGTGCGCTGTCGCATGCCGTTATCGCGCAGAGCCGCGCGCAGTTTGCGGCTGTGGGCGCGCTGCACATTGCCAATACCGGTATTGCCGACAGGGACGCAATGCAGGAGGCGCTGCCCGCGTTCGGCTTCGGGGCGACAGAACAATTTTCCGCAGGCGGCCGCACCGCCAGTGACTGGCAGGCGAAATGGGCGGTGCACGGTTTGCGTAATCTTGATTATTACCCGCCCAATCTTTATCTGCTGCCGAATGGCGAGATCCATTACCAGCGCGATTTCCCGTCGCGCATTTTATTTTTCTGCAATACTCCGCCTGCAACCGGTGGGCGCACTTTTCTGCATTCCGCCAAAAAAATCGAGCGTGCGATAGCGGGTTCGGGCGCGGAGGGCAGGGCGCTGCTCGAAAAAATCACGGCGCATGGCGTGATGATTGAAACCGGATTCCTTGACGAGGGCCACCCGCTCAAAAAACAGAATTATCACCAGAGCTGGCAGGAACGTTTCGGCACAGCCGACAAAGCCGCAGCTCTGGCGGCGGCGCAGAGCCGCACACGCGAATACGATAGCTGCTGGTGGCAGGAACAGGACGGGTCTCCGGTATTGATGACTCGCATCACCTTGCCCGGATTTTTCCGCGACATCCGCGACGGCGAGCATTACCTGCGCCTCCCGCGCATCGCCGCCGACGGCCCCGTCGCGAAAAACGGCTATCGTCGCTTTCCGCTTGGAAACGGTGCCGAGATGACGGGGAAAGAAAAAAACCTGCTGCGGGCAGCGTATGAAGCAACACGCGAAGGCTTCACATGGCAGCACGGCGATATCGTTTTGATGGATAACATCCGCTACGGACATTCGCGCGAACCTTTCACCGGTCCGCGCGAAGTGCTGCTCGGTATGGCGGGTTTATTGCGCATAGAAAAAAATTAAAATGAAGGGTGTGACAATGAAAAAATCGAATGTATTGACCCGCAGCGCCGAAGAATTCGAAATCGATCTCGGCTTCCTCGCCCATGCGACCGAGAGCGAGCGTTATCATTTTCCCGACAACCGCGCACAATGGGCCGAAGAATTGCCCGCCAATATTTTCGATGCCGAAGGCGAGCTGACGCCCGCGAAAATGGCGGCCGTCCGCCTGCGCTTCGCCGATCTTGGCGCATTGCAAGTCGTGAACACGGGGCTGAAGGCCGCACAGCAGCATGACGTGCCGATGCCGGTGCTGGAAGGCCTTGGTTTTGGCGAGCAGGAGCAGTTCAAGTGGGGTGGCCTGACCAGCGGGCGCACAAACCTGGAGTATATTTCCAAATGCATGCGCGAGACGGACGATTATCCGCACCACCTGTTCCTGTTGCCGCACAACGAAATTTTGTACCAGCGTTTCATGCCCGAACGCCTGTTGTTTTTTTGCAGCAGGCCGACAGTAGAGGGCAGCGGCGGGCGCACCTTTGCACATTGCGCGAAAAAGACCGAAAAATTCATCGCCTCTTGCGGTCAGGCGGGGCGCGAGCTGCTGCGGAAGATGCGCGCCTATGGCTTTACCATCGAAACCGGTTTCCTCGACGAAAACCATCCGGAAAAGGCGAAAAACTATTTCCGTTCGTGGCAGGACCGCTTCGGCACCAGCGACCCCGACGAGGCCATTGCCGTCTGCCGCCAGTCGACCCACCAGTTCGACAGTTGCGAATGGATGGAAGAACCGGTCAGGGCGACAAACGGCGCACCCGTGCCGACGCTGATGACCAGCATCACTATTCCTGCCTTCAAGACTGACAGCCGCGACGGCGAAACCTACATGCTGTTCCCGCGCATCGCGCTCGACGGCCCGAGGGCGCATAACGGCCACCGCCGTTTCCTGCTCGGCAACGGGCAGGAGCTGTCGCCCGCAGAAACCTGCATCCTGCTGCACGCCTTCCTCGCCACGCGCCAGGGAAAATATTACAATGAGGGCGATATTTTGCTGGTCGACAACATCCGCTACGGACATTCACGCGAATCTTTCGAGGGCGACCGCAAAATTTACGCATCGATGGCTGGCATGTTCTGGACAGATGACGCAGCAGCGCATTAGTGGCGCATTAAAATGCCTTCCGGCGCGGGGCGGTAGGTGTATAATCGGGGAAAATGAACCTTCCCGCGAGTGATTCAAAATGCCCTCCGATATCGCCATAGCCCAGAAGGCGCAGATGCTGCGCATCCCGAAACTTGCCGCCGAAAAACTGGGCATCGCCGACGACAACCTGGTTCCCTACGGGCACTACAAAGCCAAGCTGTCGCTCGAATATATCGAGACGCTCAAAGACAAGCCCGACGGAAAACTCATTCTCGTCACCGCCGTCAGCCCCACGCCGCCCGGCGAGGGTAAGACGACCACGACCGTCGGCCTCGGCGATGCGCTCTGCCATATCGGCAAGAAAGCCATGATCTGCCTGCGCGAGCCTTCGCTTGGCCCCGTTTTCGGGCTCAAGGGCGGCGCTGCCGGCGGCGGCCACGCGCAGATTGTGCCGATGGAAGACATCAACCTGCATTTCACCGGCGATTTCGCGGCCATCGCCCTTGCCAACAACCTGCTGGCGGCGCTTCTCGACAACCACATCCACCACGGCAACGAGCTGGATATCGACGTGCGGCGCGTGGTGTGGAAACGCGTGATGGACATGAACGACCGCGCGCTGCGCGACATCACCGTTTCGCTCGGCGGCACCGGCAACGGCTATCCGCGTCAGGACGGTTTCGACATTGTCGTGGCTTCCGAAGTGATGGCGATTTTCTGCCTTGCGACCTCGCTTGAAGATTTGAAAAAACGCCTCGGCAATATCGTGGTGGGCTATACGCGCGCGCAGAAACCTGTTTTCGCCCGCGATTTAAACGCACAAGGCGCGATGACGGTGCTGCTGCGCGATGCGCTCGCGCCCAATCTTGTGCAGACGCTGGAAAACAGCCCGGCCTTCGTCCATGGCGGCCCGTTTGCCAATATCGCGCATGGCTGCAACTCGGTGATTGCGACCAAGGCCGCGCTGAAGCTCGCCGACTATGTCGTGACCGAGGCCGGTTTCGGCGCGGATCTCGGCGCGGAAAAATTCATCGATATCAAATGCCGTAAGTCGGGATTGCGTCCGTCGGCGG
>JAYUPV010000135.1:0-3155 GCA_043759865.1 Alphaproteobacteria bacterium
GCTTCCGCATCCGCTTTTTCAACAGCGTCGGCAGCGGCGTGGCGCGGGTGTTTGATTACCTCGCACGCGGCTATGGCGAGCAGACCACTTAACCAAGACCCCTATTACTGAAAACCAATTCCATTACAGGAGAAGGAAAACCATGTCCCAATCGACCCCTACTATCGGCGCGAACAAAAGCGGCCTTGCCTACCGGCAGGAAGACAACGACGGCAAAAAAGCGCTGCTGAACCACCACAAAGGCCCGGCCGCCCCCGACTATGCCGAGGCGGGCGCAATATGGCTCGATGATTCAGGCGCGCCGTGGCTTTTGAAAACGCATGACGGGTCGGACTGGATCACGCTTGGCAGCGTAAATGCATCGTCAAACGCTTTCCAGCCTTATTTGGGCACAGGCGCGCTGAAGCTGGTCAACTACGCAAGCGACAGCGGCAGCGCGAATACCTATGCCGTTGCACCTGTTCCGACAGTCGCGGGTTATGTGGCAGGGCAGATGGTGACGCTGAAGCCAGCAAACGCGAATACGGGCTCTGCAACGCTGAACGTCAGCAGCCTTGGCACTAAAGCCATCAAGTTGCAGGACGGCAGCGACCCGCAGGCGAATGCGCTGGTTTCAACCGGCGTTTACTTGCTGGTTTATGACGGCGCAAATTTTGTGCTGGCAAACCCGAGCGTGGGGGCGAACCTGCTGCCGGCGAAGGGCACGGCGGTGGCGTCGGCAGCGACCACCGATATTGGTTCTGCAAACAGCGACTATGTCGAGGTGAGCGGCACAACCACAATCACAAGCCTTGGTACAACCTCGGCACGCAACCATGTGTGGGTGAAGTTCCAGGGCGCATTGACGCTGACGCATAACGCGACCTCGCTGGTGCTGCCCACTGGCGCAAACATAACGACGGCGGCGGGGGATGTGGCGGAATTCGTGCGCAGCACCGGCGGCAACTGGCAGTGCCTTGGCTACCACCCCGCAAACGGCAAGCCGGTGGCGGCGTTCGCGGCTGCTGATATGCCTGCGGGCTGCCTTATCCAGTCCCTTGCTGCGTCGAGCGCGACGAATGCCGACCTTTCAACCGCCATCCCGAACGATGACAGCCTGCCTCAGAATACCGAGGGCACGGAAATCGTGACGCAGGCAATTACGCCCGCAAGCTCAACATCCATCATTGAAATCGAGGCGGGGTGGTATGCGGCAGGGTCGGCGGCAACGCTGATTACCGGTGCACTATTTGTGGATTCAACCGCGAATGCCCTTGCCGCCGGCACGGCCGTGGCGGGTTCAGTTTCTCAACCCTGCCCCGGCAGGCTTATCCACCGCGAAACGGCTGGAAGCACATCGGCGCGCACCTACAAGCTGCGCGTCGGGCCGCATACGGGAACAATCAGACTCAACGGTTCGACCTCGGGCCGGTTGATGGGCGGCGCGCTGAAGACCTGGATTGTGGTGCGGGAGATAAAGGCATGAGCATCGTGGAAAGCTCTGCCTTCGCCATGCTGTCGATGGCCGGCATGTGCCTGACGCAGTTTGTCGGCACCATCTGGTGGGCGGCGACGGTGACCAAACGCATCGAGTTTATCGAAAAATGGATTTCCTCAAACGAACACACGGCAGAAAGGCTGGCGGCGCTTGAACAACGCATTTTATCCCTCGGGGAGGGTATTTCCCGCATCGAGCATTACCTGCGGCAGAAACATTAGCATGACAGGTTTCATTTTTATCCCGCGCGGGGTGCACAACAACAACCCCGGCAATATCCGCCTGTCTGTCGCGCGCTGGCGCGGGCAGCGGCCTGTGCAGGCCGACCCCGAATTTGTCGAGTTTGAAACACCGGCCCAAGGCCTGCGCGCGCTGATGGTGCTGCTGCTCACCTACTACCGCAAATACGGGCTTGATACCGTTGACTGCATCATCAACCGCTATGCCCCGCCGCATGAAAACGCGACCGACCACTACGCCTTTTCCGTGGCGCGGCAGATGGGGGTGAAGCGGCAGCAGCGGCTGCATCTTGTCGACCCTGAAACAATCATCGCGCTCGCCCGCGCCATTGTGCGGCACGAATGCGGCCCTGCGCCCAAGGAACGGCGGGGAATGGTATGGCAGCGACTCTTACAAACAAGCGGCGAAGGCCGCACTTGGAAAGGAATGAACATGAAAAACATTATCGGTTACCTCGTGAACCGCGCGAAAGAACGCTCCACATGGCTCGGGCTGATTTCGCTCGTGTCACCGCCCTCGGACTTGCGCTTGATGCGGCACAACAAGATGCCGTAATTGCGGCTGGCATGGCGGCTGCGGGGCTGGTGGCGGCGTTTTCGAACGACAAGCCATGACGACGGCGCTGTTGTCTCTGCTCGGCTTTGGCATCATCACGCTTGCCTGTTATGTGTGCTACCACGCCGGAAAATCGGACCAGAAAGCAAAGGAACTGCATGACCACCTCTCATCGAACCGTAAAACAGTTTTTGTGCGCGACCGTTTGCGGCGCGATGCTGGCTATGCTGCCCGCGTGCGCGCCCGTTTCACAAGGTGATTTCTGTTCGGTATATATGCCCGTCTATACGGGGGCTTCCGATACGGAAGCGACAAAATCGCAGGTGGACGCCAACAACGCGGTGTGGCTTGAACTTTGCCCTGCCGAAAGGCCTTAGTCTACGTTACGCTGCAAACCTTGCGTGATGTTCCATTACTTTCAGCAGCACGGATTCGAGCTGGCTGTTGGCGTTGCGGGCGGCGTAGTCGCGGGCTGTCATGCCCCGGCGGTCTTCGCCAAGGGTGTTGACACCGGCTGCGATCAAAAGGCCGGTCATCTTCATGTCGCCGCGCAGGGCAGCGACATGGAGAAGGGTCTGGCCGTTGAGCGCGTCGGAGACAGAGATGTTCGCGCCTTTTTCAAGCAGGTAGCGGGCGACATCGTGATGGCCCTGGCTCACGGCGAACCAGAGGGCGGTGTAGCCGAAGGGATGCACGGGCGCATCCTTGATCGCTCCCATGGCGACAAAGAACTTCACCATCTCGATCCGGCCGAAGAAGGCGGCTTCGTGAAGGGGACGTCGGCCTTCGTCGTCGGCAGCGTCGATCTCGCCGCCTTTATCGAGCACGACTTCGGCGGAGAGCACGTCGCCTTCGCGGGCGAGCTCATGCATGAAAGTCTTGC
>JAYUPV010000136.1:0-3566 GCA_043759865.1 Alphaproteobacteria bacterium
CTGTCGTAATAGATGGAAACATGAGGCGTCACGTCGATAACTTTGTCCAGCACGTCAAAGCGGTGCTGCTGCACAGCCTCTACTGCCACCAGCGTCAGGAAATCGTCGGGGAACTTGCAGGCGGCGCCTATCTTGAGGCGCAGATCGTTCAGGTCCTCGCGCAGGATGTTGGTGAAAATATCGGTCATGCGGCTGCGGTCGACAACCAGTTGCGAGGCATAGGGCGAGGTGATGAACAGGAAAGCGCAGGCTTGCTGCCGTTCGGCATCGCGCGCCCTTTCCGCCGCTGCAAACTGTTTCATCAGGTCGTTCTTGTCGGGAGGGGTGTTCATGGCGCGCCTTCTGTTTTTTCTGATTATTGCCACAGGCTATCATATGCTCAAATTGAGCACAATAGTGTCTTTCATGTTAAAGCGGCCATATGCTCGGAATCAGCAATTTTCAAAAAAGATATTTGAAAACAGCAGCATGAGATTATTTATTTGACAGAATACGGGCGTTTCGATTATTGTACTCAAATCGAAATTCAAGGGAGTGACCCGCATGTTCGCAAGCCTGAAACTCAATGCCCTGCTCTCCGGCTTTATCATGACGGGTTGTGTCTGTTCCCCCGAATTTGCGGCCTCGGTTGTGGCGGGTGCGGTCGGCACGGCGGTTGCGGCACTGATCGTTTTCGGTCTTCATGGCGGCCCCGGCCATCCTGTCCAGGTGGTACTGCGCAAGGGCCGCGAAATGATCCGACTTTAAAAATCTTCCCCGATAATATCACCTCTGAAAAATTCTCAAAAAATACCGCCCTGTCCGGAGCGGTTTTTTTGTTCTGGGGATTTCAAAAAAATTCAGGAATTTGTGTGCGTGGGCACGCTGAGTTTTGCCTTGGGCTTTGTCTGCGCCCATGCGGGCACGCCGTTTTCGGCGATCTGCAGGGAGGCATAGGGCTGCCTGTCAGCCTGATACTGCACCATGCTTTTGTTGAACGGCTTGCCGGGGGCGAGTGTGACAGTGAAAGCGGTCTGGTACTTGCCGCTGGCAGCATAGTACCCCTTTATTTCGAGCGTGAAGGCGATGTCGTTGGCGGGGTCGGCTGTGACCTCCACGAGGCGGCGGTAACCAGGCAGTTGTTCGAGCACACTGTAATCGAACTTTCCGCTCCAGAGAACTTTCTGCACTTCGAAATTCATACCGAGCAGGCCTTTATCGAATTCGTAGGAGGGCTGTCCCGCCTTGAGCCGCACAAGTGCCTCCTGCAACCGCCCGGCTATGCTTTCCGCGAAAACGGCCAGCTGGCCTGTGACAGAGCCGAAATTCCAGAGGATATCGTGATTGCTGCTGTTTGAATGGGTCGCGGTGCTAAATTCTTGATGCAGGCTCATGACGGTTTACTCCGTTTGCTAAGACGGAACAGGTATAAGGATTTACATAAACAATGTCAAGGAGGCCGTAATATCCTTTTTGTCTTCAGGCCGTTAGGGCATAAACAGCTTTTTCAGCTTGCAGGTTTTGACCGAAAAATCGTGCCAGCGGTTGATATCGCAGTTGAAAACCGCGAGCGCCGAGGGCGGAAATTTGCCGATGCCGGCACCGCCGGGGGCCGCCAGTTTTTCGGCAAGGTCTTCGAGCCCGGGGTTGTGGCCCACCACCAGAAGGCGCGAGAAATGGTCGTCCGCATCGCGGATTTCCTCCATCAGCACATCCACGGGCGCGAGGTAGAAACTGCGGTCATAGCGGGTCATGATGCCGTCGCGGCCGGGCTTGAAAATGCGTGCGAAGGCAAGCTGCACAGTTTCGCGCGTGCGGGCGGAAGTGGAACAGAACAACGCATCGGGCACCAGCCCCTGTTCCTTCATGAAAGCGCCCGCGTTGTCGGCTTCCTGCTCGCCGCGCGTGGAAAGCGGGCGGTCATGGTCGTCCATGCCGGGCTCGGCTGAATCGGAATGCGCGTGGCGGAACAAATATAATGTCTTCATTTTTAATAGCTTGTCGTGTAAATGGTGTCTGAACTATAGCCCAGCGGAAACGGATTGTCATGTCTCAAGCCTCCAGCAAGGATTATGTCGCCGTCCTCGACATCGGCTCGAACGCGGTGCGTTTCGTGGTCTATGACGGGCTGAACCGCGCGCCGTTTAAAATACATAATGAACGCACGCAATGCCATCTCGGCAAGCACATCGCGACAACGGGGCGGCTGAACCCCGAAGGCGTGGTGCTGGCTTTTGAAAGCATCGGGCGCTATGCGGGGCTTATCAAGGCGATGAAGATAAAACAGGTGCGTGCGGTCGCGACCGCCGCCATGCGCGATGCCGCCGACGGGCAGGACTTCATTAAAAAAGTTAAAAGCGAATTTGGCCTGAAAATCGAAATCATCGAGGGCGAGGAGGAGGCGCGGCTTGCTGCTTCCGGCGTGATGATGAACGGCCTCGGCGCGCAAGGCGTGATCGGTGATTACGGCGGCGGCTCGCTTGAATTGATCGTGATTGAAAACGACACCGTAAAGCACAAGACCAGCCTGCCCATCGGCGCCCACCGCTTGCACGCCATCGAAGGCGCAGCCGCGCAGGTCGCCGCCATCGACAAGCACCTCGAAGGTGTGGAATTTTTGAAAAACTATACGGGGCGCGATTTTTACGCCATGGGCGGCGCGTGGCGGTCGATGGCGCGGGCGCATATGCGGATGATAAAACACCCGGTGCTGATGCTCGACCATTACACCATTCCGGGTGACAAGGCGGGTGAATTTGCGGGCATGCTGTCGCAGCAGAACGAAGCGGCCTTGAAAAAAACCATCGGCATCATGGAAAAACGCGTGCACGACATGGGCGTGGCGGCTCTTGCCATGCAGCGGGTGTTTAATGTGTTGCAGCCCTCGCGCCTGATTTTCTCCGGCACGGGCTTGCGCGAAGGCTTGCTCTACGACCAGCTCGCCCCCGATGTGCAGACGGCAGATGCGCTGTTGGCTTCGTGCGAAAAAATCGCGCTTGAAGGCAGCCGCTTTTCCGACCACGAAGGTTTCGAGGCCCTCGGCAAATGGATCGCGCCCTTGTTCGCGGGGGCGGATGCGAAAACCTTGCGGCTGTTGAAGGCATCGTGCCTGCTGACCGATATCGGCTGGTTCGAGCATGAAGACTATCAGGCCAGCCACGCTTTCGAGCGGGTGCTTGTCATGCCCTTCTACGGCATCGACCACCATGGGCGCGCGTTTCTGGCGCTGTCGCAATATGTGCGCTATGGCGGCGACGCTGCCGATACCAAAGACATTTGCGGCAAACTGATTGATGAAAAAGAAGCAGCAGCGGCGACCGTCGCGGGCCTCGCGCAAAGCACCGGCTATTTGCTGACCGGCGGCGCTCTCGGGCTTTTGAAAGATAGCGACCTCGTCGTCACCCCCAAAACCCTGACCCTGAAACTCCGCGCCAAATCGCACATGCTCAACGCCGAAGTCGTCGGCAAAGCGTTGAGCCAGTTGGCGGCAGCGATGGGCAAAGAGGCGGCGATTGAGACGGCTTAAAGACCCAAGAGGTCGGAGCTAAATTGAATCCCCAAGTACCCTCACCCTAACCCTCTCCCAA
>JAYUPV010000137.1:0-2868 GCA_043759865.1 Alphaproteobacteria bacterium
TTGAATTTGTGGCACTATAATACCGAAACCCTTTGACAAATTACGGAAAAAGTCCTACCGTTTAAAGCTGGAGCCGGAAGAATCCGGTCGTATGAAAACAGCTAAGGCAGCAGCCGGAACAGGAGCGAATGTACGACAGAAACGAAGAAAAGAAGCCCCATCCTTTCTTTGACAACCCGTACTACGCGCCGCTCGCAGATCCTATAAAAAACGTTTTCAAGATAACAATGATGCCCTTGAGCGATTTCGTCGAGGCGACGCGCGAAGCGGCGCAGGATGTGCGCGACGAGGGCGAATACAACTGGCCGTGCGCTTTCTTCGAGCGTCAGGACGGAAAGGGCGGCTTCGCCGGATTCGTGGCACTCGCCGGTGCCGTCCTCGGCGGATTGTCGGCGGCATTCACCGGAGGCGTCATTGCAGGCTCTGCCCTGACTTCGTCTTTTGGGCTGCTGGCAGGCATCGGGGGCGGAGTGGTCACCGCCTTTGCGGCAGGCGCGGTTGGTGCGGTGGTGGGGCCTTTCGTTGTTGCGGCAGGTGTCGCCGCGCTATCATTTTCGGCGGGTCTTGGCATCGGTCTTTTACCCGGTATTGCGGTCGGCGGATTCAAAGCGCTAAAACATTGGTGGAGCGAGAGGGCGAAGGAAAAAGAACTCGCGCCTGTGACGGAAACCACAGCGCCCGCCCCGCCGGCAAATGACGATGCGGCGTTTGTGCCTTATAACGCGACCAAGGCTGTTCTTGCGAGCATCAGGGCGCTGTCGGAAGCCGACCGCCGGAAAGTCTTTGATAACCTGAAAGCGGTTTTTGAACCCGCAGCCGCAAAAGCGGAAGTGAAAGACCAACCACTCGTCCACGAAGCCCCCGCGCTTGCCAAGGGAGGTGCTTTTGACCACATCGGAAAATTGGGAGGATAAAGCTGTTTACTTGATGCCGCTCAGCCGCTCGGTCGAGGGCAGGTAGACGGCAAGGTAGACGACAAGTGCCGCGCACAGCACCGTCGCTCCCATCGAGTAAAATGCGACCGTCTGAACGCTTTCGCCTATCATCTCGGCGATTTTCTTGAAATCTCCAGCCACATGCACGCCTTTTTGCGCGGCATAGGCGTGGCGCATGGCTTCGCTGCCCGTGGCAAGGCCGAGCGACAGGATCACGTTTTTGCCCATCAGGTACAGGCCGAAAATCATGCCGAGATACTGCCACACCGCGCGGCTGACCGATTCCCCGCGCGCCGCCCAAATGATAAGGAACGCCGCCACCAGCAATTCGCAGCCATGCCCCATGTAATTGATCGCGCCCTGATGCCCCTGCCCGTAAACAAGTGCGAGGTGCACGCAGCCAATGACTGCGACAATGGCGGCGATACGGTAGGCGCGCTTCATGATAATTGCCGTCACGAAGGCGCCGAACAGCGCCGCATAAACAGCGTATAGCAAGATGTCGCTATGCTTGAAATCCTGCTTCATGCCTCCACCGTTTTCAAAATCGAAAGACGGGTAAGCCAGATACCCGAACAGCCAGCGCGTCATGGTGTGTCCCATTTCGTGCAGGAACACGACCGTATATTCCAGCACAACTGCCGGTATGCCGATGAAGCCGCGATAAGGCAGCTCGAACTGCCGCAGATCTGCAAGCGCGGGCAGCAGGAAAACAAGAGCGAGGGCAAGACTGAGGACAAGCAGGCGCATGAGCTGATTATGCCCCAGTCCTGCTGCGTTTGTACAGCAGCCCCAGTGTGAGGACGAGGCATATTGCAAAAAATAGCGCCAGCAGAGCAGCCGCAGTTTCCATGCTGATGCCTGTCAGTTTCGCAAAAACATCAAGGTCGGCCGAGCCGCGCTTGCCCTTTTGCACGCTATAAGACAGGCGGCGCATGTCGTGCAGCATCAGCGCCGCACTAAGCAGCAGCACCCGCCCCGCAAGATGAAGCCCTGTGATCATGCTCACGTATCGTTCAGCAAGGCTGTGGCCGGATTTCAGGTCAGACGCGCGCCAGATGCACCAACAGGCGACAATTGATTCTGTTCCGTGCCCCATGAACACGCCAAGAGGCATACCCCAGCCGCGCCACACGAATATGCCGTGAAACGCGATGAAACCGGCAAGCACCGCAGCTGCCCGCCATTTGCGTGCGTAAAGTAGCAAAAGCACTCCCGCCGACATCAGCGCGTAAACGCCTGCCAGTACCGCCATGCTGCGCCCGTAGGAATAGGTAACCCCGCCGCCATGCACCGTGTCGATCATCGGAAGAGCGGGCGTGCCGAACAGCCAATGGGTTATTGCATGCCCCGATTCATGGAACAGCACCGCCATATAATGTAGCCCCTCCGCGAGCGGCAGCAGCACAATCGAAAGCGCGAGCGGGATATCGAGCAGGAACTGGCCTGCACTGAAAGGAATAAGGCTTATGGCGGCAATGCCGAGACTGATAAGGAACAGGCGCATGCTTCCCTAGTTCCTGCGGCCCCAGGGGCTTTGCGGTGTTTCAGGCGGTGCGCCATTTTCCCACGGTTCGGTCGGTGCGCGGCGCAGGCTGACGGAAAGTGCCGGCACCTGTGTGCCCGTGGTGCGCGCGATGGCGGAGATACGATCCTCGATGCGCGGATGCGTGGCGAAAATACCCATGAAATTGTGGCTGTTCTCGATGCACATCTGCTGCACATCATCCGGCATGCCGGTCACGGTGTCGTTGCCCGAAATGCGTAACAGCGCGCGCATCATGGCCTCGGGGTTTTTGGTGAGTTCGACCGAGCCTGCATCGGCAAGGTATTCCCGCTTGCGCGAGAGGGCAAAGCGGATGAGCATGGCGAACAAATACCCGACAGCCAGAATGGCCAGCCCCAGCAGCATCACGGCCATTTGCCCTCCGGC
>JAYUPV010000138.1:0-2096 GCA_043759865.1 Alphaproteobacteria bacterium
TCAGCGGCGTGCGGAATTCGTGCGACACCATGGAAACGAAAGTTTTTTGCTGCTCCACCACGCCGCGCTCCTTCGCAAGCGCCGAAGCAAGCTCCGCCGACTGCGCCGCCAGCAGCGCCTGCTGGCGTTTGTAATCAGTAATGTTGGTGGTCGAAATAACGATGCCGTTGGTGGCGTGGATACGCCTCGCCTGCAAGCGCACCCAGGTGCCGTTCGGCATTTTAAATTCTTTTGCACCCTTGGGGTTTTCCCACCATGCCTTCATGTCGTCAAAGCGCGGGTCGTCTTCCTCGAGGCCGGTTTCATGCGCGACCACGGCAAAGGCGTTCATCACATGCACGCCCGGCGCGAGCAACTTTGCGCTATGCGGGTAGAGCGCGTAATAGTGCCGGCTGGCGAAACTGATAAGCCCCTTGTCGTCGATGGAAAGCAGCGCGTCGGGGCTGGCGGCGATAACGGCATCGGCGCGCCTGTTGGCGGCGGCCGCTTCCTGCGTACGCTGCGCCACAAGCTCCTCCAGATGGCGGCGGTGCTGGTCAAGTTCCAGCTCCGTCTGGCGGTGCGCTGTCACATCGCGGCAATGCAGCACAATCGCCTGCACCGTTACGTTACGAAGCAAGTTCGAACCAATCGCCTCGAAGTCGAGCCAGTTGCGGCCTTTGTGCCAGAACTTGAACGACATCGGCGTCGCGTCTTCCGATGTGTAAAGCGCGAGCCTGCGGAACTGGGCTTCGAACTGTTCCTTGTCGTTTGCATGCAGGAAGCTGAAGAACGGCTGCCCCAGCACCTCCCACACTTCATAGCTCAACTGCCGCGTGAAGGCGGGGCTGGTGTACAAAATCGTGCCGTCGGCGTCCAGCAGCACGATGATATCGTGCGAATGCTCGATGATGCCGCGAAAGCGTTCTTCCCCCTGCTCGATCCGCGCCTCGGCGGCGGCGAGGTCTTTGAACGCCAGCAGCTTTTCGACGAGATGCTTGCCGACTTCCGAGCGCAGGTCGCCAAGGCTCATCACCTCGTCCATACCCATGTTCAGGAACATGCGGCGGCGCTGGCCGGGGTTGTCGTCCAGCACCACATAGGTCTTGCGCGGAAAGCTTTTAAGGATTCGCTGGATATCCGCGCCGGTCAGGGCGGGCCGCGCATCTATAAATATAAGGTCGGGTTCACGGTCGATTTCGGCGATATCGTTCAGCGCAAAGGTGGCAAAACTGAAAATATAGCCCTCGATATTATTTACCATAATTTCTTCGAGGGCATGCTGGGTATCCAGCCCCCTTGAAATCACCAGACTATTCAGTATTTGCGACATTCCCCGCTATAACCCCCGCTCCATACTATATATCATAGATGAACATCCAATAAATCCCCTCAAAGCCTGAAATTTCTTGACATATCGGGTTTAAAGCGTATATTCCCACATCTCGGACAGGCGCTAACCCTGCCCGTAGGGATTCATGATAAACACTTGAAATGAAACGGTCATAGCTATGTACGCAGTCATTAAAACCGGTGGTAAGCAGTATCGCGTTGAAAAGGACGATGTCCTCAGAGTCGAATTGCTGGAAGCCAAAAAAGGCGACAAAATCACATTGAGCGAAGTCCTGCTGATCGGCACGGACGGCAACGCGAAAATCGGCACCCCCACCATCTCGGGCGCCAGCGTGTCGGCTGAAGTCGTCGATCACATCAAGGACGACAAGATCATCGTCTTCAAAAAGAAACGCCGCCAGAACTATCGCCGCAAAAACGGCCATCGCCAGAACCTGACGGTTCTGAAGATCACCGGCATCACAGGTTAAGATTTACAAGGTTAAGGAGAAACAACAATGGCACATAAGAAAGCCGGCGGTAGTTCCAGAAACGGACGCGACTCAGCTGGCCAGCGCCTCGGCGTTAAAGTGTACGGCAGCCAGGAAATCAACCAGGGCGGCATCATCGTGCGCCAGCGCGGCACCGAATTCCATCCCGGCAAATTCGTCGGCATGGGCAAAGACCACACCCTGTTCGCAATGCGCACGGGCGTCGTGAAATTCCACGGGGGCCTGAAAGGCCGCCGTTACGTTTCAGTCGTTCCGGCGACGGAAGCGGCGGAG
>JAYUPV010000139.1:0-3439 GCA_043759865.1 Alphaproteobacteria bacterium
CTCGGTCGTCGACCTGCCTTATGCACCCGTCCGCGAAGAAACCGCCCTTCACCCCTATAAATCCGAAACGCAGGCGCCCTGCAAATATGACGGGCACGAAATTTCCTACCGCTGCGATTCATGGTGAGCCATGTTCGCAGCCTATTCCTACTTCCGCGCTGAAGGCGCGGCGCTCGCGGCGATAGAAACGCTGCAGGAAGCAAAAGACGAAGTGGACAGCCTCGGCCAAACGCTTTGCGCGCGTTTCGGCGCAGACAGCATTTCCGGCTGGGTTGATTCCGAAACGGGTCGCTATACCGTCAACCACTTCCGCTTCGGCGCGCCGGGCGAGCCACCGTCAGGCTGGGTGGAAACAGACAGCATCAACAAATCAAAAGGCAGCGGCGCTGTAAAATTCGCCCTGCCCGCGCCCGGCTCCGCCGATTATTTCGACATGATAAACTTTTCCGGCCTCATGGAACGCGCCGCGCGCAAAACGCGGCTTGAACATGTGCTCGGCAGCGGCGATATGCCGATGCGCGATATGTAAGACGGCGCGCGCCCCTCGGGCATGTTCGTGAAATACAGCATGGCCGACGACCCCGTCGGCAACCCCACAAAGCCTTCCGGCGCATTGCGGCACGAAGGCGGCCGCGTGTTCAGCATGAGCGGCGGGCCATGGAAATCTGCCGACCCGATTGCCCACATGAAACTGGGGAATGACTGGTATATCCGCATTCCCAACAACCAAGGCACCGAACGACCCGCCTTCACGCCGCCCGATGCCGTTCCTGTCGCCTATGAAACCATGCTGGAAATCGACAGCCGCGAGCAGATGGCACGCTTCAACAGGCTGCGCAGCTCGACCTTTGAAGGCTATAGCTGATGCCCGGTGAATATTCCTATTTCCGTGCGGCGGGGGCGTCGCTTGCCGCTGTCGAAATGGTGAACGAAGCGCGCGCCGAAGTCTCGGCGTTGCGCAATAAACTTGTCGCCAGCATGGGCGCAGATGACATGATGGGCGGCGTCGGCTATGGCGAGGATAAATTCCGCATGATCGCCTTTGTCTTCCATGACGAAGCAAAAATTCCCGAAGGCTGGAAAGTCGACCGCCAGATGAGCAACGACGGCACACGTCTCGTCGCCGCTTTCTGCCTTCCGCCAGCAGGTTCCGCCGAGCATTTCAACATGGTGGCGATGGCAGGGTTGATGGAACGGGCATCGAAAATGTCATTCCTCGAAAACGTACTCGGCGCCGAGAAAATGCCCGACCGCAACCTGCCCGCCGGCAGCTATAGCGGCTCCTTCGTGCGCTACCGCACCTATGAAGCGGGGCGGCCGATTTCCCAGGCACCCGGACGCTTGCGCGACAAATGGACTGTCATGTCCTATTCGAACAGCCCCGTTACGCGCGGCGACCCGCTCGACCATATCAAGATGGTGGATGACTGGTATATCCGCGTGCCGAACAAAGAATACACCGCCGAGCCTGCTTACATTCCGCCCGATTCAAAACAGATGACTTATGCCGAAATGTCTCTGCTCGACCAGCGCGAAGACACCAAACGCAACAAGCGCCAGAGCTTCCCCACCATTCACTAGAACGGCAGTGCGACCTTGTCGGCAACGCCGAGGCACCAGAGAACGGTGAGGGCGAGCCCGTTCAGCGCCAGCAGGGATTTCAGATAGAGGTGCTTTTCAAAGAAAATCCCGCAATAGCAAATGCCCTGCGCCGCAATGACAAAGGGGAACAGCCATTCATAGCCAAGATGCACAAGATGGCGGTTGAGCGTCTGCGCCACCACATACAAAATCACCAGCGCGACATAACCGAGCAGCGCGGGAAGTGTGAGGCGGCCGATGTTGCGGGAAACGGACTCGAGCAGCACAGCCGCCATGATGCAGACAGCCGCAAGCCCGAGGATACAGAGCATCCACAGCCACGGTTCACTCAAGTTCACATGCCCGTGCATCAGCATGATGGACAAGGCCGTGCTGGGTGCGGCGATGGTGAGGCTGGCGGCGAAGGGCAGTGCCACTCCGGGCTTCAGGATGGCTTTCAGCAACGGCTCATGGGCGGTCTTTGTCGTCATTTTCTTTATAGCCTGTCATTTCTATTACGATTCCAGAGTAGCAAATGCGCGTAAACGAAGGCCTAAGAAAGCCTGACATTTCAAGGGTATTTTACGGGATTTTTAGCGGCATTTTATAATGCTGTAGCGGTTTGCGGCATAAAAGTGTAAATTCCGGCCGGTATATGAAGGAGCTAACATGACCGAAACATTCAACGATAACGCCGCAAAAAGCCGCTACGAACTGAACGTCGGTGGCACCATCGCCTTTGCCGATTACCGCCGCGACGGCAAGACGCTGTTCATCGACCATGTGGAGGCCCCTCCCGCCCTGCGCGGCACGGGCGCTGCGGGTCGGCTGATGCAGGGCGTCGCCGATGCCGCGAAAGCCGAAGGCCTTTCCATCACCCCCATTTGCAGCTACGCCGCCGCATGGATCGCCAAGAACGCAAAATGAGCTTTTCTATCGGCAGCATAAAGATTGAAGACCCTGTCTTCCTCGCGCCCATGACGGGCGTGACCGACCTGCCGTTCCGCCGCCTTGTCAAAAAATACGGCGCGGGCTTGGTGTTTTCCGAGATGATCGCCAGCCGCTGCATGATCGAGGAATACCAGCGCACCCGCGTCTCGCCAAGCTATACGGGCGAATCCCCGATGGCAGTGCAGCTGGCGGGTTGCGAGCCGGATATCATGGCCGAGGCCGCGCGCATGAACGAAGCGCGCGGCGCCGCCATCATCGACATCAATTTCGGCTGCCCTGTGAAAAAGGTGGTCAACAAAATGGCGGGCTCCGCCATGATGCGCGACGAAAAACTGGCGGGCGAAATCATGGAAGCCATGGTCAAGGCCGTCAAAGTCCCCGTGACCGTCAAGATGCGCCTAGGCTGGGACGAAAGTTCCATCAACGCCCCGCGCCTCGCCAAAATCGCCGAGGATGTGGGCATCCAGATGATAACGATACATGGCCGCACGCGCTGCCAGCTTTACAACGGCTCCGCCGACTGGAACGCCGTGCGCGCGGTCAAAAACATCGTCAAGTTGCCTGTTATCGTGAACGGCGACATTCTGACGCCCGAAGACGCGAAACGCGCGATGCAATTGTCGGGGGCGGACGGTGTGATGATCGGGCGCGGCAGTTTCGGAAGGCCATGGGTCGTGCGGCAGGTGATGGATTACCTGCGCACCGGCATTATTCCCGATGCGCACGCCGTTGACGCTATCGCCGCGACGATTGACGAGCATTATGACGCGATGCTGGGTCATTACGGCCAGCATCAGGGCGTCGCCATCATGCGCAAGCATATCGGCTGGTACTGCAAGGACATGCCGGGCTCCACCGACATGCGCGCCGAGGTGAACCGCATGGCCGACGGCGCTGCCGTCAGGAA
>JAYUPV010000140.1:0-4963 GCA_043759865.1 Alphaproteobacteria bacterium
CGCTCATCATTCTTTAATTGACATAGATGGGGAATTTTAGTCATAAGATGGCTGCGGGTCAACCCGCCCCACGCCAATATTTCCTAAAATATGGTATAATTATGGTAATGGAAAGCGGCCTGTTTTTTTGAATGCGTTTCGCTAGAATAAGGCAGTTTTTAAAAGGAAAAGCGCCATGAACAAAAACCCTGTTGAAGACAGAGGCATCAGTTCGGCCTACCACTACACCTCGCCCGAGGGCTGGGCACCCGGCAACCTCGACTTTTTCGTCGTGCCGCAAAAGGTGTGGGCGGCGGAGGACCACGAAGTGTGGCGCATCCTCTACAAACGCCAGAAAGAGATTTTGAAGAACCGCGCGATCAGCCTGTTCATGGACAGCCTGTCGACCCTCGGCATCAACCCCGACCGCATTCCCGAATTCGCCGAAGTGAACGAGATTTTGAAGAAGCGCACGGGCTGGCAGGTTGTCCCCGTCCCCGGCCTTATTCCCGACGAGCCTTTTTTCGAACTGCTGGCGAACCGCCGCTTCCCCGCCGGAAATTTCATGCGCTCGAAAGACCAGCTCGATTATATTCAGGAACCCGATGTGTTCCACGACCTGTTCGGGCATGTGCCTATTCTGGCCGACCCGACCTTTGGCGACTACATGGAAGAATACGGGCGCGGGGGCTTGAAAGCCGCACGCCTCGGCCAAGTGAACAAGCTCGCGCGCCTTTACTGGTACACGGTTGAATTCGGCTTGATCGAAGAACCGCAGGGCCTGCGCATTTACGGCGCGGGCATTTTGTCGTCGCCGACTGAATCGGTTTTCGCCCTCGACAGCGTTTCACCGCATCGTATACGCTTTAACGCCAAGCGCATTTTGCAGACGCATTACCAGATCGACGATTTTCAGGACAACTATTTCGTCATCAACGGTTTCAAGCAGCTGTTCGACGAAACCCAGCCCGACTACACGCCGATATACAAAGAGCTGGAAGGCAAACCGGAATTCGAAGCCGGCACGCTGCTACCCACCGACAACGCCATCACCAAAGGCACCGGCCTCTACGGCATCGAAGCCGACAAGCGGCGTGAGGAGCGGAAGAAGAAGGCGGCGAAGTAAGTTACTGTGAAGGCTGCGGCAGCACCTGCATTTTGTTCGCCGTTTCCCACATCAATTCCGGTTTTGTTTCGCGCACCAGTTTTGCGTCGTAATCGACGACATGCCATGTGCCGTAGGTGATTTCATTGGTCAGCTGGCGTTTGCCCCAGCCGGCATAGCCTTTGATGATGGCGTACCATTTGGGTTTCGGCTCGGCAGCTTTCAATTTTGCCACGGCTTCCTCGCCCTCCAGCACGCCGGTCTCGATGTCTTTCATGACCATAGAGTCGGGGAAAATAACATCGGTCGAGTGCAGCGCGTAAATCTTGTCCTGCTCCATCGGGCCGCCGATGTAATAGCTGCCATCTTTGGCGGGCTGGTTGATGATAAGACCGAACGAGCCGTGCTTGCGGTGCTGGAGCATAAGGATGACCGATTTGTCGAACACCGTGCCCTTGGTGTCGGTGGTCGAAACGATAATGCGGTGATGCGCCCAGTTCGGCGTGTTGTCGAACTGCCCGCCGATCCAGATGAGCAATGCCGCCAGCGCGAGCATGACATAGCCGTCGAACTTTGCGCTTTTGCGGAGCTCCGACACTTAGGGGGCGAACTTGTCACGGAAGGTGTTTTTCAGGCCGTGCGCGGGGTTCGGCTGTTTTGCGTCGCCGAAATCGAGGCCCGAAAGCTTTTCGACTTCCTTGCGGAACAGCTGCGTAACTACACATTTGCTGAAATCGAGCTCGAATTCTTCGCCGGTTTTCTTGTTCTTCAGCTTCGGGTTGTCTTCGCTATCGACAAGAATTTTGGCGAAATGCGGCATGGATTCGACGCCAAGCTGGAACCACTCGACAGCGCCCGTGTCGTCTTCCGGCGACATGGTGGCCTGCACGAGGTCTTCGAGCTTTTTCGGTATTGCCCAGGGGGTCGCGCCTTCTTTCAGGAACACATGCTTTGAATGCGCGTTGCCGAGAACGATTTCAATCGCAAACCTGTCTTCGGGCGGCTCGAGCAGATAAGCGCGCATGATGTGCGCGGCCATGAGCGTCTTGAACAGCCCGATGCCGTCCTGCGTCACGCGCACGGAGCCGATTTCCGACCATTTGTGGACATCGTTGCCGTTGTCGTCTTTCACGACGAGAGGGTAATGGATGGAGGACGCGACAATCTTGCCTTTATCGTCCTCGATCAGCGTCACCGCGCCGGAGGCGATGCGTTCTTTCCACACTTCAGGGTCGCGCTTGGCGACGAATTCGTGTTCGTTCTCGGCGTAATAATCAAAAATTTTCTGTTCGTCGGCAGCCGACGAAAAGCGGACGTATAATTTAGTAGCCATGGGAAGCGGTCCCCGAAAAAAAAGTTTTTTATGAACCCACTATTGCCGCTTGTATCCGGATATAGTAACAGACAGAAACAGCAAATCCAGAGCCTATGACAGACAGCAACGTAAAATCTTTCGAGCTTGAAGCCTTCAAGAAAAAGCTCGCGAAGCTCTCGGCGCAGCCCGATGTCGGCGACGAGGATTTCGCCGATGCGGTCTATACCGCGCAGTCGCGCTTTGCCATAGACGAGCAGCAGTTCCGCGATACGTTCGGCCTCACCAAAGGCGCGGTGGAACGCTGGACAATGCGTAAAAACCTGCCCCAGCCCAACATCCGCCCCAAAATACTGGGGTGGATTCTGCAAAAGATATAATGCTCCGCGCCCCAACGAAATGAGGGCGTTACAAGCCACCCATAGACATAACCCCGAAGCAGTGATATGTTAAAATTCCAACGGAAAAGCCAGAGAAAAGATTGAACCGATGACCGAGCGCAAGCCGAAGCATAACAAGCTGCTCTACCCCGCCATCGAAGCGCGGCGCCTGACGCTGAAGGCGACGTTCAACACAATGGCCGCCGGGCTCGAGTTCCAGAAGGCGATGGTGAATATGGCCGAAATGTACGGCTTCGCCCCCAAGCCCTATGCGCAACTCGCGCGCGATGTCATCAACGCATCGCAGGAAATGTCCGGCCGTTTCGCGAAAGACTACACCAAGCCGGAATTTGATTTGAACGAAACCGAAATCGGCGGCAAGAAAGTCGCGGTGACGGAAGAAATTGTCAACGACAAGGCCTTCGGCGCGCTGCTGCACTTCAAGCGCGACACCGACCGCAACGACCCGAAACTTCTCATCGTCGCGCCGATGTCCGGCCACTTCGCCACGCTGTTGCGCGAAACGGTGAGAGAGATGCTGCCGAACCACGATGTGTACATCACCGACTGGAAAGACGCGCGCGGCGTGCCGCTGACGGCTGGCGAATTTGGCCTCGACGAATATATCGACTACGTCAAAGATTTTATCAAAACCATCGGCCCCGATACGCATGTGATGGCCGTGTGCCAGCCGACAATTGCGACCATGGCGGCGGTGGCGGAACTGGCGGCAGAGAAATCGCCCGTCCAGCCTGCATCGATGACGCTGATGGCAGGGCCGCTTGATACACGCGCGGCTGCGACGAAAGTGACGGAACTGGCGGCTTCAAAGCCTATCGAGTGGTTTCAGGAAAACATGATCGGCGAAGTGCCGTCGAACTATGCGGGCGCGGGACGCTTGGTGTATCCCGGCTTCGTGCAGCTGTTCAGCTTCATGTCGATGAACCCCGACAGCCACAACCAGAAACATATCGAGCTTTACAGCAACTTGCTGAAGGGCGATGTGGAGAAGGCCGACAAGACCAAGAAATTCTATGACGAATACCTCGCCGTGGCTGACCTGCCCGCGAAATTTTACCTCGACACCGTGCAAAAAGTCTTCATCGACCAGCAGCTTGCCAAAGGCACGCTGGAGCATGACGGCAAGCGCGTCGACCCGTCGAAAATCAAGAACACAGCGTTGCTGACCGTCGAAGGCGGCGAGGACGATATTTCCGCGCCCAGCCAAACCACCGTCGCGCATAAACTTGCATCGAACCTGAAAGCCGACCAGAAATTCCACTACCTGCAGGCAGGTGTCGGTCACTACGGAACGTTCAGCGGGCGCGGCTGGCGCGAGGGCATCGCGCCCCGCATCACCGGTTTCATCCGCGAAATCGGCAAGCAGCGCGGGCTTGATTACGATGCGGCTTCAAAATCCGTCGTGCCTGAAAATTTCCGCGAGCCCCCTGCCGCCGCAGCCAAGCCGCCGAAATTAACCCAATAAATCAACTCCATACCCCACATTTAGGGTAAATAAACGGTTGGAATGCTAGACTATGGCATGGCAAAAACCGTGTTCAACAAGAAAACCGTCGACGCCGCGACCGCGCAAAAACTGGGCGAGGAAGTGCTGGCGCTTGTTTCGGGCAGCCTGCCGCTTGATCTTGCAAAATTGAAAAGCCTGATCGAGCGCGGCGCGAACCTTGAAGTGCGGAGCGAAAACAACAGCCACACGCCGCTTCTCAAGGCCGCTTCGCGCGGTCAGGAAGGTGCCGTTGAAATGCTGCTCGACGGCGGCGCAGAGAAATACGCCAAGACCCCGACCGACGGCGCGTCCGCCCTTTTCCTCGGCATCGCAATTGCCAACCGTGGCGTGGTGAAACAATTGCTAGACCATGGCGTCGACCCCGACCACGATACTTTCAAGGGCGGATTAAGCGGGCTGATGTGGGCGGCGAACCTCGGCAAGCGCGAGATTGTTGATGAACTGGTCGAACACGGCGCGAAAGTCAAACGCGAGCACCCGATAGACAACAAGACAGCGGCGGATTACGCCGAAAAAGACCATCTCAGAAACCATATCATAAAGCTCGGCGAACGGCAGGAACGCGAGAAGCTAGAGACCGCCCGGATGATCGCCGAACAAAAAGCCGCAGCCGAAAAAATGGCCGCCGTTATCATCGCCGCCGACCAAGGCATCAACCA
>JAYUPV010000141.1:0-3740 GCA_043759865.1 Alphaproteobacteria bacterium
GCTGGTGCGCGCGCAGTACGAGGAGTCCCCCTATCCGCGCTGGCGCGACGCGCCCAAACCCTCTTTTGATGCCGATATTCAAAAGCGCCTGCCGCCTCAACCTTCAATCCTGATTGCCGGTTGCGGTACGGGGCAGGAAACGGCGCAGCTGGCGCTTGCTTTACCCGAAGCCGAAATCCTCGCCGTCGATCTCAGCCGCGCGAGCCTCGCCTATGCGATGGAACAGGCCGAACGCCTCGGCATTCGTAACGTTACATTCCGGCAGGGCGATATTTTGCGGCTGGGCACGCTGGCGCAGCGGTTTGATTATATTTCATCACAGGGCGTTCTGCACCATATGGAAGACCCTCTCGCGGGCTGGCACATACTTGCCGGTTTACTGAAACCGCAGGGCGTGCTGTCGCTCGGTCTTTACAGCGAAATCGGGCGGCGGCATATCGTCGCCACGCACAAGGCCATAGCGCAGCACGGCTTTGCCTCCACGCCCGAGGGCATCCGCAATTTCCGCCGCCGCGCAAACGAGATATTGCCTGAAAACGTGGTGAAGGAATTGCAGTCGCCCAACGACTATTATTCGCTGTCGATGTGCCGCGACCTGTTGTTTCATGTGCAGGAACACCGCTTCGACATTCCGCGCATTGCCGCTGCGATTAAAACGCTCGGCCTGTCTTTTCTGAAATTCAATTCGCCCTTTACGCCGCCCGCAGGCGACACGCTGCTGCATTGGCACGCGCATGAAGAAGCAAACCCGCTGATCTTCCGGAACATGTACAAGTTCTGGTGCGCGAAGGGTTTATAAAGGCTTCGGCGTTGCGGCAGGTTTTACTTTTTTCACTTGCTCTGCAATATAGCCTGCCGCTGCGAAGAATGCTTTTGCGATCAGGCTCGGCCCTTGTGAAATGCGCTCGAAGCGCGGGGCGTAGGCGGTGACGGGTTTCAGCCAGCGCGCGAGACCGGTTTTGTCAGCCGCCCTGACGGACGGGTTTTTCAGCAGTTTTGCCGATAGTTCCTGCAAACGCTTGCGGGATTCTTTATAGGTTTTGTTCTGCTTGCCTTCGTTGCGCACGCCGTTGCGCGAATTTTTCAGGTATTCGGTTTCGCTTGCGTTCATGCGGCGCAGTTGCGAGAGCGCGACCATGGCATCGACACGCGCGGGCTGGCCGGGCGTCGACATTTGTTCGAGCACGATGCCGAGGTTGCGGTATTCGTTGCGCGTCCATGCTGTCGGGCTGCCGACTTTGATCTCCGCGCTTGCGGTGAAATCGCGGCTGAAGTAATCGTTGTTGACAAGCGTGCGCTGCTGGCGGCGCGGGCTTGAGAAAAAGGCAGCCGGCAGGCCGTCGGGTTGCAGCGCGAGGTTTTGTTCGGCTTTTTGCGCGCGCTTGTATTCTTCCACGATGGCGGCAAGGGTTTTGCCCCAGCTTTTTTCCGAGCCGTCGTCGTTTTTCACGCCGCGCGTGGCGGAGGTGATGTCGATAAAAATTTTCTGCACTTCGGCCTGTCTTGCCTGAGGCAGCGCGCCTGCCTGTTTGAAGGCCTGCTTCGAATAATCCAGCATCGCCTTGTGGCTGCGCACGGCCTGTGCGACATCGCCCCGCTCGAAAGCCTGCAAACCGTTGTCGAGCTCGACCAGCATCACCGTGAGGGTGCCGCGAATGTCGTTCGGCACCTTGAGCGACAGGATGCGGTCGACAAAAGGCTCGAGCCCTTGATATGGCACGTACTCGGAAACCTCGATGGCGGCGGCCGGTTCGGGCAGCGCCACGGGCACATAGTCGATCGGTTTGTCGGACGTTTTCAGCATGGAATTCCCCTCTATCTTTTTTCTTTTGCTTGGGCAAGAGATTACCATAATCTCGAAATAATACCAGCCCTATATGATAAAAAGTTTTGACATTATGAATAACTGTGCTATAGTACCCCACAGTTAATTCAAAAAAACCGAGGAAAAACAATGTTCAAGCTGAAACCCATCTTCCAAGGACAAAAGAACAAGGCCGCCGCCAAAGCCGCTTTCGCAGGCGAATTCGACAAGGCATTTAGCTATGTCGAACAGGGCGCCGATATCAATTCATCCGTCTATGTCGGCGACCCCGACGAAGGCGGCGGCGAAGGGAATATCGGCTATGCAGCCATCATTCAGGGCAACCTCGCCGCGCTTGAAAAGGCGCTCGACAAAGGCTTGAGCCCCGACTTCCAGTCGCGCTACCGTGCGCCGCTGGTGGTGTTTGCGATCATGGAAAAGCAGGAAGCGGCGGCCAAACTGCTGATCGCGCGCGGAGCCGATGTTTCCGAATTCCGGTTGTCGGATTTCTTCAGCCCCCTTTCCCTGACCCGCATTTACAACATGCCCGAGGTTGGCAAGCTGATCGAGGAACGACTCTCCCCGGCCCAACTGGCGGCGTCGCGTGCGGCGGATATACCGCAGGCTTCCGTGCCTGTCCGGAAGTCCGGCTTTAATCCGTAAGTCCTTGATGATGCTGACATAACAAAAGGTTGCTTTTGTCAAGCATCCGCCTATATGATTTTGAGGGAATCTTAACCGGTCTTGCGCCATGCTGGTATCAGGCGCGGACTGTATCTCATAGGTTGCAGGCGGACATGAAACAGGCAAAAATCGAAAACTTGAAATTCCTGCTGGTGGACGATCACATGACCGTCCGCATGGATATCGAGAAAAACCTGCGCGATCTCGGCTGCAAGCAAATCGACCAGGCACCCGATGTCGAGCATGCCACCGACCTCATGGAAAAAAAGCGCTACGACCTCGTTTTCGTCGACCTGAAAATGCCGGGCAAAAGCGGCTATGACCTGATGTTGCAATGCCGGAAAGACAAAAAATGGGACAGCACGGCCTTCATCGTCATCTCTGCTGAATCGGAAGAACATTACATCATCTCGGCGCTCAGCGCCGGCGCGACGTCTTACATCGTCAAGCCCGTGGGCGAACACATCATCCGCGAACATGTCGGCAAGGCGCTGAAATGGATACAGCAGCGCACAGGCTGACAAGCACCCTGCCCTTTTAACTCATAAGACCACACACTTTGCCGCGCACTTTATGCGTGTGAAAAAGGGGCCTTCCGGTTAAGGAAGACCCCTTTTTGTTTCAGGTATCTAGCGTGGCCCGATTACAGAACGATCAGGTTACCAGCCGTCACCATCGCATTGGCGTCGGTGAAGTCAGCCACAACGTGGTTGTTCAGCTGGGTAACGGTTACAAAGCCGTTGCCGCCGCCGTTGTTGTCAACCTGGACAAGCACGTTAGCACCACTTTGCACCAGCTGGACGAACCCGTTCAGTGAGCCGCCTGCGTAGGTATCAAGGATGCTGTGGATATCCAGCACGTCGCCGCCACCGCCACCCGTAAAGTCGGTGATCTGGTCGGAGTTGTTGGCGTTCAGGGGCCTTGCTTCGTTGTAGATGAAGGTATCGATGCCCGTGCCGCCGGTCAGGACGTCATGGCCGAGACCGCCGGTCAGGAAGTCGTCGTTAGCGCCGCCGTTCAGAGTGTCAACGCCCGCGAGACCCAGGAGGGTATCGTTGCCGTCGCCGCCGTTCAGTGCGTTGGCGCCTGAGTTGCCGGTAATGATGTTGGCAAGAGAGTTACCCGTGCCGCCTATCGAAGACGTCCCGGTCAGCGTCAGGTTCTCGACATCAGCAGAGGTGTTGACGTTCATGTTCCAGGTAATCGAGGACTGGATGAGGTCGGTATCAACATCGCCGGTGACATTGTCGCC
>JAYUPV010000142.1:0-2527 GCA_043759865.1 Alphaproteobacteria bacterium
GATGTCGATGTTGACTTTTTCGTTATCGGGCAGGCCTGCATTCAGCACTTCCTGAAACTGCCGGCCAATCTGGCCGAAATCCTTGCCGCGCATTTCCAGCTTGTCGATTTGTTCTGTCATCGGGCGGCCGAAAACGGCATTGGCGTAGTCCGTCAGCACGCGCCGGGTCAGTTGAATGCTCACAGCTTCGGTATCAGCGAAGGTGCCGTCCCAGTCGAAAAACACTTCCTTGATTTTTCTCTGCGCCATTTTTTGAGCTTTCATGCCGCAAACAGAAATTTGTCGATCACGGCCGTCATGGCCTCGGGCGCTTCCAGATTGGTGACATGACCGGTGTCGGGAATAAGGGTGAACAGGCTGCCCGCAATGTTTTGATGTATCTCGGCCTGCAGTTCCGGCGGTATCAGCTTGTCTTCCGCGCCGCCAATGACCAGCACGGGCAGCTTAATTTGTGACAGGAAGCCGAGCGATTCAACGCGCGCCGCGCAGGCGGCCTGATGGCGTGCGAAACAGCCATAGCCGACGCGCATCGATATTTCACGCAGGCGCGCGATGAGCGCCTTGTCGCGGGCGGATTTTTCGCTGAGGAACGCGTTGTAATGCGTATCATCCTGCCGCGCTGCTAACCAAGTTTTTTCGCCCAAATCCACTTCCGCCTGCCGCTGGAGCTTGCGCTCGGGTGTATCGGCGCGGGCGGAGGTGTTGCAGAGGATTACTTTCTTGACGCGACCCTGCCCCTTTTTCAGTACATCAAGGGCGACATAGCCGCCCATCGACGTGCCGCAGAGCGCGAATTCTGCAGGGGCGGTTTTCAGCACATAGTCGGCCATTGCGCCCACATTGTCGAAGGCTGTCAGGTTCACCGCTATGGCCGTGGTTTTTTTCGCGAAATAATCCCGCTGTGCCGCCCACGACGTATCGTCGGAGGACGCGCCCGGAATAAAAACAACCGGCAGGGGTGCGGTAGAAATCATCAGCCCGGGCCTCCCGCGATTTTGCGTTTCGACGGCTTCGGTATCGCGGCGGCAGGGGTGTTGTCCTGCGTAATCGCCACCTGCATGTCTTTTGCGGGGTCGGCCGGAACCATGGCGCGCAAGGGGGCGGCATCGGTGCCAGCGTTTTTAACCCAGCCGAGAACTTCTGCGATGCGCTTCTGCGTGACCAGCTCTGGGTAGTGCCCGACGCCTTCATAGACCAGCAGCGACGCATCGGGGCGCTCGTCGATCATGCGCTTGACCACATCGGGCGTGGCGGTGTTGCTTTTCTCGCCTGCGAGTATCAGGAGCGGCGTCGGCAAATCTTTATAAGCCTGCCACTTGTCGTAGGGCAGCAGGTATTCGTCGGCATAGCCGTACATCGAATTCGGGTCATACGCCCAGCCATAGCCCTCGCGCGCAAAGTGCGTGAAGCCGTGGTTGAAATCGTGAATAACAAAATCTCGGTCGACCGGTGCGCCGTGTCCGGCGAGAAAGTTTTCGAGCTTCTTCACCGCTTCCTCGATAGTGGGGGAGGCGGGGCGCTCGCGGTTGCGCCAGGCGCGGCGCAGTTTCGGGCCTGCGGGCGTTTCGGGCGGCATGTCGCCGATGATGGTGCTGGCCCAAAGCGGATGCTCGAAGCCCTGTTCCTGCATGGCATAAATGACTTTGGTGCCGTGCGAATGGCCGAGCAGGTGGAACCTGGTTTCGGGTGCCAGCTGCTTGATAAGCTCTTCCACGATGGCGGCATAGCTTTCGAGCGTGTAATCGCCCGGCATCTTGAAATTACCGCTATAGCCCTTGCCGGGGTAATCAAGTGCGATGACGTTGTAGTTTTCCGACGCCTGCTCGGTAAAGAAATCGAAACGGCGCGCGCTGTTGTAAATCCCGCCGAGGCCGATGATGGTTTCGGCTGTTTCGGGGTTGTTGCGCGCTTTCCAGACGTTGTAGGAAATCGGCACATGCTGGGTCTTCACAAGGTTGGCGTCGTCATGCAGGCCGAAGGGCAGGTAAGCCTTCATCTTGTCGGCATGATGCGTGTAAATAAATTCGCGACGCTCGAATTGCGGCAGGAAGCGTTCATCAAGCTCGCGCGCGCGGCGGGCGATTTCTTTTTCCTTGTCCGTAAACTGCGCTTCGACACCGGGGGAAACGTTGCCCAGAACTGAAATGTCTTTATGCGTCATGTTGATACCATCGCCATTTTGAGAGTCGAACCCTTAATTTCTGATGTTGCTTTCGCGGAGTATTATAAGCATATAATATAATTATGACAATCAAAATGATGTCATATTTTGTTACTTTATTACGCTAAAGAAATGCCTTTTGAATTAAGGCGCAAGTTTCGGCTTGCCGCTCGGCTTTTCCGGCTTGGCGAGGGTGGCCTTGTACGCATTCTGGTCGATCGGGCCAAGGGCGATGCTGAGGAACGCGCGCACCGAAGCGATATCGGCAAAGCGTTGCTGCTCCGTCATGCCGCCGCTATGGCCGCCATCTGTCCTGACTTTCAGCAGCGTGACGGATTTTTCGTCTTCGCTCGCCTGCAGCGTCGC
>JAYUPV010000143.1:0-4505 GCA_043759865.1 Alphaproteobacteria bacterium
AAAGGAGTCCCCTCTCCCCCTGTGGGAGAGGGCTAGGGTGAGGGGTAGCATGTCCATGCGTCACATAAATTTTAAGGCAGCGCCATTTCGAACGCACCATCGTGCAGGCTGGGTGACGGTTTTTGAATTGTGAGATCAACGGCATTGGCGTAAATTGAAACAATGGAGAACACCGCCAAAAAACCCAGCCGCCGTAACTTCCTTTCCGTGACGGCTTACGCTATGGGAGTTATCGGGGTAGGCGCTGCTGGCTGGGCACTCATCGACTACATGAATCCGGCTGCAGACACTTTCGAGAAAACTTTGACCTACGTTGATCTAAGGTCGATAAAGCCGGGGAAGCGGGTCACGGTGGTTTGGCGGCGTCAGCCCGTTTTTATTTATCGCCGTACCGAGGAAGATATTCGCCAAATCCGTGCCGAAGACTGGCACAGCTTGCGTGTCCCGCAAAGCGACGAATCCCGCGTTCACAAGGGGCACGATGAATGGCTGTTGGTGATTGGTGTCTGTACTCACCTTGGATGCGTCCTTATGGGC
The DNA here is from genome assembly GCA_043759865.1 of Alphaproteobacteria bacterium. Classification (GTDB taxonomy): domain Bacteria; phylum Pseudomonadota; class Alphaproteobacteria; order Micavibrionales; family UBA2020; genus JAPWJZ01. The sequence goes on from JAYUPV010000143.1 coordinate 538, forward strand.
AACAAGGAAGGTCAGCTGCAGGGCAGGTGGGACGGCTGGCTCTGCCCGTGCTGCAGCTCGAGCTTCGATAGGTCAGGCCGTGTGCGGAATGGCCCTGCACCAAAAAATCTCTATGTTCCGGATTACTACTTTGATACGGATAGTGACCTCATTATCGGAGCAAAGCCGGCAACGGGAATCTACTGAGGTAACCCCCTATATCAGGGCAGCGCCATCAGCCTGAAATAAGCAATCCGGTCAATCTGCTCCAGCGCCATTTCGAACTCGTCATCGGCGTCGTGCAGAATGCGCGCGCGGAACATTTCGAGGATTTCCTGCCGGTTCAGCCCCTTGACCGCGACGATGAAGGGAAAGCCGAATTTCGTTTTGTATTCCGCGTTCAGCTGCTGGAAGGCGGCGTATTCGCCGGGCGTACATTCCTTCAGCCCCGCGCCCTGCTGTTCGGACACCGAAGCCTCGGTCAGTTTCACGCCTTCGGCGCAGGCCAAATCGGGGTGCGCCTTGATGAGGGCGAGTTTTTTGTCCTTGGTCGCCGCCGCCATCGCGGCCTTCATCGCTGCATGCAGCTCGACCACGGTGTGCAGGTTATCGCGCTGGGCGTAAGCGCCTTCCGCGATCCACGGCGAGTGTTCGTAAATATTGCCATAGGCCTCGACGAATTCGCCGATGGTCTGGCTGGCCGGATTTTTGGACAGGGGCCTGTCGTCGAGTTTATCCACGGCTGTCCTCCAGATAAGGGTGGTGCGCGATCCAGTGCCTTGCGATGTCGATGCGGCGGCAAATCCAGACTTTGTCGTGGCTCTGGACGTGCTTTATAAATCTCTCCAGCGCAGCGATGCGCCCCGGACGTCCGACGATGCGGCAATGCAGGCCGACCGAGAGCATCTTGGGCGCGGTTGCGCCTTCCTCGTATAATACATCAAACGCGTCGCGCAAGTATGCAAAATACTGGTCGCCCGAGTTAAACCCCTGCGCTGTCGCAAACCGCATGTCGTTTGAATCAAGCGTATAGGGCACGATCAGCTGTTTTTTCGCGCCGCGCACATCCCAGAAGGGCAGATCGTCGCTGTAATCGTCGGCGTCGTAAACAAACCCGCCCTCCTCCATCACCAGATCGCGCGTGTTGGGGGATGTGCGGCCGGTATACCAGCCAAGCGGCCGCTCGCCCGTGACGCGGGTGATGATGTCGATGGCGCGGCGCATATGCTCGCGCTCGGTCTTTTTGTCAAAGTCTTGGTAATTTATCCAGCGATAGCCGTGGGAGCATATCTCGTGCCCGTCGCGCACAAACGCTTTCGCTATTTCGGGATATTTTTCGAGCGCCAGCGCCACCGCAAAAACCGTGACGGGCATTTTGTATTTTTTAAACAGCCGCAGCAAACGCCACACGCCCGCGCGCGTGCCGTATTCGTAAATGCTTTCCATCGAAATATGCCTGCCTTCGATGCGCGGCGCGCCGATGATTTCGGACAGAAAAGTTTCGGAAGCCTTATCGCCGTTCAGCACACAGTTTTCGCCGCCTTCTTCGTAGTTCAGCACGAACTGCACAGCCACGCGCGCGCCGCCCGGCCAGCTGGCATGGGGCGGGTTTTCGCCATAGCCGCGATAGTCGCGCGGATCATGAAGAGTTTTGGATTTGGCAGACTTGGCTTTTGCGCTAGACTTTGTTTTTTTTGCCTTCGGCATATAATCTCACCACCCCTGTGACGCGCAAGGGAGGCGAAACCCGGGTGGATTCCCGTGCAACCGTTCCCCGCAGCACATTCCCGCGCGGACTGATTTTTTTCGCCGACGCGCCTGAAACTATAGCCATATTTTAGCCTCCCCTTTTGCCCTTTGAATATAGCTGTTAGGGGTTAGCCAAAAGTTAAAGTCTGTTGCCATAAGCTCGATGTAGGGTCTTGACCAATCCTGCCTTGGTAGTACCCTCACCTTAACCCTCTCCCAACAAGCTATGCATGTAAAACATGCGCGGAGAGGGGAACAGAGAGATAGAATTTTATAAAATTATATCTCTTTTGCGAAGCAAAAGTCAGGAATCCCCTCTCCCTTTGGGAGAGGGTTAGGGTGAGGGTACTTCCCTCCGAAGGATTTATAAAATGGGAAAACTCACCACGCATGTTCTCGACACCGCGCATGGCTGCCCCGGCAAGGGCATCCGCGTGAGGCTGTTTGTGACGGGCAAAGACGGCAAAGAAAAACTGCTGGCCAGCGCAGCGACCAACGCCGACGGCCGCTGCGACGCGCCGCTGCTGGCGGATAAAACCATGGTGGTCGGCAAGTACCGGCTGGAATTCGCGGCGGGTGATTATTTCCGCGCGCGCGGCGTGAAGCTGCCCGAGGTCGCGTTCCTCGATGTTATCTCCATTGATTTCGGCATTTCCGACGCAGGCGCGCATTACCACGTCCCCCTGCTCGTCTCGCCCTACGGCTACAGCACCTACCGGGGAAGCTGATCCGAGCGCCGTTTTGAGGAAGCAGACCGCCACAGCGATAATTGCCGCCAGCGCCTCTTTTATTCTTCTTTTTAACCCGTTTTTGCCCATCGAATCCCCTTTCGCATGATTCCAGAATGCCCGACATTCGGTTAAATGTCAATAAAAAGTTGCGATAGTGGCAATATATCACGCAGCATCAAGGCGTTGCAAAATCGCAGCGGGATTATTTCTGGAGAGTTTCGAGTCCGTCGCCAAGTTTCTTGCGCTCGTCATCCGTCATGCCGGTTTCGTTGCCAAGCGGCATGGTGTCGGCTTTCACGGCTTGCTCGATGATGCGGGGGGCGTTTTGTTTTATTTCGTCCATGGTGTCGAATTTCAAACCCTTCGGCGCTTCGGTCACGCTGGTATTGGTCGGCGTGTCGCTGTGGCAGCCGCTGCAATGGGTGCGGATAATCTGTCGCACTTCGGCGGGTGTCACCGCCGCCGCCTGCACCACCTGTTTCGGCGAAGCGAACAGGCCGGAGGCCGCGAGAACAACAAAAACAAAACCGGCAAGACCCGCGACCGCATACCAGTGGTTCGTTATTCCCCTGTCTTTCAGGTTGAAATAATGCCGGAACGGCCACGAGGCAAGACCAAGCCCCGCGAGAATAAGCCAGTTATGCGCGCCGCTATACAGCATCGGGTAGTGGTTCGAAATCATGATCAGCAGCACAGGCAGCGTCATGTAGTTGTTGTGCATCGAACGCTGTTTCGCGATCTTGCCGTATTTTGCATCCGGCTTTTCACCCGCCAGCAGCGCCTTCACCACTTTTTTCTGGTTGGGGATGATGACGGCAAACACATTCGCCGTCATGGCCGTGCCGATCATCGCGCCCACATGGATAAACGCGCCGCGCCCCGTAAACATCTGCGTCAGGAAATAAGCCGCCACGACAAGCGCCGCCGACCAGATGACGCTGAACACGCGCACATCCTGCCCGAGATTGCTTTTGCACAATTCATCGTAAAAAAACCACCCTCCGCCGAGGAAGCAAAGCCCGATAAACGTCGCCTGCACAGGCGTCAGCAGCATTTTCGTTTTGTCGATAAGGTACATGTCGGCGTTGAAATAATACATCAGGCACAGCAGCAGGAAGCCGCTGATAAAGGTCAGATACGCTTCCCACTTGAACCAGTGCAGGTCTTCGGGCATGCCTTCGGGCGCGACGAGGTATTTTTGTTTGTGGTAAAAACCGCCGCCATGCACGGCCCACAATTCACCGCTGACGCCCTGTGTCTTCAGGTCCTCATCGACTGGCGCTGTGAGGCTGCTGTCCAGAAAGACAAAATAGAACGAGGACCCAATCCAGGCAATGGCTGTGATCACATGGACCCAGCGCAACAGCAGATTGGCCCAGTCCAGCAGGTAGCTTTCCATGTGATGCAGTCTCCTTGGCGCGATGGCAAAGTGTATACAGTTTTGCCACGCAGTGGCATTCAGCCAGAAACCTGCAAGATTTGGGCCGCCACCGCCACCGCAATCACCTC
>JAYUPV010000144.1:0-2719 GCA_043759865.1 Alphaproteobacteria bacterium
TGCTGCCCGTGCTGTCGTTGCAGGAATTGTTCGGTGTAGACCCGCTGGCGGCGAAAAGACTGAAACCCTATGTGATTATCGCGGGGCGGCGCGAGGGCAGCTTCGGCATCATCGTCGACCGGATAGCGGCGGCCGCCGAAATTGTGGTCAAACCTCTTTCCCCCGTGCTCCGCGCCCAGCGTTTTTTCTCTGGCATTGCCGCTGCTGTAGGGCTCGGCCACGTCCCCGCACCTGCAGCCGGCAGCGGCGTCGCGCAAATCGGGGAAGTGAAAACGCCGTTGCTGGTTTTCAAGGGGGGAGGGTCTTGTGCCATACCGCTTTCTTCCGTCACGCGTCTCGAAAAATTTCTTCCATCCGCTGTCGAACAGTCGCAAGGCGGCGCGGTGGTGCAGTATCGCGGCGGCATGCTGCCCCTGCAGCCATTTTCCCCCGAGGTTGATATGCAGGGCAAAAAGGCTTTCTCTGTTCTTGTACTTGGCGAGGGGGCTTCGCGTACCGGCCTTGTGGTCGGGCGGATACTCGATATTGTCGAAGCGCGGCTTGATATTACGCCGCCGAGAAAACCATCGGCAGGGCTGCTCGGCAGCGCCGTGGTGGCGGGGCAGGTGATGGATATCGCCGATGCTGCCTATTTCACGGGGGGGCGTCGGGGCATGACGGCGCAACTGCTTTCGTTCAGTCTCGCGGGGCAGCTTTGCGCCATCGAAGCAGGTTTTGTGCGCGAAGTGCGTCCGTTGCCGCAGCGCATCACCCGCACGCCTGCCTGCGCACCTGTTGTCCTTGGCGTGTCGAACCTGCGCGGGCGCATTGCCGTTGTTATCAGCCTGCGCCGCTGCCTCGGGCTTGGCGATGCCGCACACGGAACGCGGGAAATGTGCCTTGTCGTTGAACATAAAGGGGAACTTTACAGCCTTGCGGTGGACGCCGTTGGCTTGGTATTGTCGCAGCAAGGCAATGGCGAGCCCGTGCCGCCGACGCTTGATGCAAGGTGGCGCGCGGCGATGACCGGAGTCTGCCGCACAGGCGGCGGGCTTCTGGCGGTTCTCGACATTCCCGGCATGATCGACACGCTGTGCCGCAACGAAAAAGAAAAAACGTCCCCGGAGGGCTTATGAAGACTTGCCTTATCGTCGATGACTCGAGCATTGTGCGCAAGCTCGCTTCCAAACTGCTCGCCGAAATCGGCTTTGATTGCAGCGAAGCCTCCGACGGCCAGCAGGCCCTCGATGCCTGCCTGATCAAAATGCCCGATGTGATGCTGCTCGACTGGAACATGCCGGTCATGGATGGTATCGAATGCGTCAAGAACCTGCGCGAAATTCCGGGCGGCGCCGCCATCAAGGTCATTTTTTGCACGACCCACAACGAAGCCGCGCAGATCGAAGAAGCCCTTTCCGCAGGTGCCGACGAATACATCATGAAGCCCTTTGACCGCGACATCCTGAAAAGCAAGTTCCGCCAGGTCGGCGTGCTGGTGTAGTGGCATGACGGGTGTGCAGGAAAAATCCTCCGGTCCTGTGCGCGTGATGGTGGTCGATGATTCAAGCGTGGTGCGCGGCTTCCTGAGATCTTTTCTTGAAAACGATCCGGATATAAAAGTTACTGACGCTGTGGCGAACGGACGGGCGGCGCTTGAGGCCCTCGGTCGCGCTTCGCCCGATGTCGTGCTGCTTGATCTTGAAATGCCCGTCATGGACGGCATGACCGCGCTGCCACTGCTGTTGGCCGCAAAGCCAGGCCTTGCTGTTATCATCGCCTCCACCAAGACCCGCGAGAATGCGGCGCTGGCGCTGCGCTGCCTCGGGCTTGGCGCGATTGACTGCCTTGGAAAACCTTCTGCCCATGAAATGCAGGATGCGACAGCGTTCCGGCGCGACCTTGTGCAGCGGGTGAAGCAGCTGGGGCGTGGCAGGTTGCAGCAAAAAGTTTCGGCTCCTGTTTTTTTACGCCCACCATCGCCACTTAAGGTTGTAAACGCACCCGAAACAGTTGCACTGTGCAGTTCCACCGGCGGACCGCAGGCATTGATGCGGCTGTTCGGTGATATGGGCGCACTGCCTGTGCCGGTGTTCGTAACACAGCACATGCCCGCCGCTTTTACCGCGATACTGGCGGAAAATATTGCGTCATCAACCGGCCTTGATTGCCGCGAGGCCGTGAATGGCGAGGAAGTGCAGGCAGCGCGCATCTATATCGCGCCCGGCGATTTTCACCTGACTGTGCGGCGTGCTGGTGCGCAAAAAGTAATCTCGCTTACTCAAACTGTCGCTGAAAACTATTGCCGCCCTTCGGCCGACCCGATGCTGCGCAGCCTCGCCGATGCCTATAGCGGAAAAGTGCTGGCCGTGGTGCTGACAGGCATGGGGACGGACGCGCTTGAAGGCTGCCGCCTGGTGGCCGAGCAGGGCGGCACTGTGCTGGCGCAGGACGAGGCAAGCGCGGTCGTCTGGGGCATGCCGGGTGCGGTCGTCGCTGCGGGTTTGTGTGATGAAATCGTGCCGCTGGCGCATATGGCGGAAAGCGTCATCCGGCGCATGAAAGGAGGCAAGACATGAACCTTCACCCGCAAGATTACCAGTTGTTCGAAGTTCTGTTGAAGCGTGAATCCGGGCTTGTTATCACGCCGGACAAAATGTATTTGCTTGAATCTCGGCTCATGCCCGTTGCCGCCCGGCGCGGGCTCGGCGGCCTTGGCGACATTGCCTTCCAATTGCGGCAG
>JAYUPV010000145.1:0-2021 GCA_043759865.1 Alphaproteobacteria bacterium
GGAGAAGGAAAACATCGCGCTTGGCGACACCGGCGAAGCGGATGACGCGAAAATCGAGGAAGCCGCGAAAAAGGCGGGCGCTGCTGCGTTTATCGAAGGCTTTGCCGATAAATACGCGCAGCAGCTCGGCAAGGAATTCAAAGGGGGTCAGGAACTTTCGGGCGGGCAATGGCAAAAGCTCGCCATTGCGCGTGCTTTTTATTCCGCGCCGCCTGTGCTTATTCTGGATGAACCCACAAGCGCGATTGACGCAGAGGCGGAGTTTGAAATTTTCAACAGCCTCGAAACCCAGTACACCGACAAGACGCTGATTTTGGTCTCTCACCGTTTTTCCACCGTGCGCAACGCCGCGAAAATCATCGTTCTCGAAAAAGGCCGCCTCGCCGAAGAAGGCAACCACAAATCGCTGATGACGCATGACGGTGTTTACGCGCGCCTGTTTTCGCTGCAGGCGAAGGGGTATCAGTAACGCGAACCCACCCCGATTTTCATCGGGGTGGCGAGGTTTTGGTGATTCGAAAATTGCGGAACTGTGCATCCTTCAAAAAATAGTTTTGCCACTAATCCCCTGAAATATCGCCATGTTTTATTATACCGCAATTTATTTTATTGCGTTTAATGTAACATCATGTTATGGTTATTTTGTGGCCTTGAAAGGAGGCGCGGGACATGGTTTTGGGTTTTGTTCTCTTTTCGCACTCACCATCCTCCTTCTCCTTACGGAGCAGGCGGCGGCGGAAGGCGGGAATGGGTTACTGGACACCCGACAGGTTCGAATCCTTGGGCCAGTTGAGGGTCCAGCCGAGCTTGATCTCCCGCTTGGCTTTCGGTTCCAGCTTCATCTCCCACTGCAGCAGACCCTTGATGTTCGCGGCATCGGCAAGGTAGCCGGGGGTCGTGGCGTCGGCGGTAATGGCGACCTTGACCTTCTCGTTGCGCGGCACGGGAATGGTTTCTTTCACGACCAGATCGATGGGCGTGGTGTGAAGGTTCTGCACCTCGGTCACGTACTGGCGCTCCAGCACGCTTTCGCGCGCGATAACGCCTTCCTCTTTCCGCTCGTCCTTCAGCGTGCGGCGCTTGACCGCGACCTGGTCGTCAACCCCGAAATACATGCCGTATTCCTCGTCGGGGCGCAGCAGCTTGATGGAGGACTGACCGGCGAACGCGCCATCGCGGAACAGGTTGACCTGCCCCGGCAGGATGGGGCTTTCGCCCTTCAGCAAAATCTTGGCGACCAGATAAGCTTCCGAGCTGAGCTGCGGCTTGACGTGGATTTCAAGGGTGCTGGCGGTATCGAACGCGCCCACCATCAGCTTCGTTTCCGAACCGTCGGCCAGCACCGTGGCGGGCCCGGGAATTTTGTATTCGGTCACAAAGCCGCCGGTGTTGATCTCGGCCACCGCAAAGGTGGCTTCCTTCTCGGCGGGGACGGGAGCAGCCGCCGGAGCTGCGCCGTCAAAGGCCTGCACGCTGTCCATCGAGCTGCCCATGGACTGCACCATGTTGCTCGACATATCGCGGAACGTGGTGGCGTTGCCACCACCGAAGCCGATTGCTCTGCGGCTCTGTTCATACGCATCCACCCACATCGGGTTCAGCTCGGGAAGGCTTGCGCCGCGCTGCGGCTGGGCGGTGGAAAGCGCGAGTTTCACGCCGTTCCAGTCTTCGCCCGTCTGCTGGCTGACGGCACCGAACTGGATGAGTTTCAGGTCGCCCTTGCCCGCGCTGGTCAGGCGCGCGTCATAGATCGGCTTCCATGTCGCGTTCGGAATCTGGTAGCTGAGCTCAAGCGTCAGCTCGGTCGCCTCCGAAGATTCAAGCGGCACGGAAACGCTGAAGCTCGAGCGCTGGTCGGTACGCATGATCGAAAGCTCGTTCTGGAGTTTCTGGATTTCGCGGTTTAGGGTACGCAGCTTTACATCGTGCTGCACAATACCTTTCAGCGTTTCTGCCGCACCCGCATAAATCGCGGCAGCGGCGCCCGCCCATTGTTCGGGCTTCAGGTCGATGGCGGCAAT
>JAYUPV010000146.1:0-3381 GCA_043759865.1 Alphaproteobacteria bacterium
CAAAAAAAGAAGCCGGGTTGCCCCGGCTTCTTGCATTACGTAGTGCTGTCGAAAAGGCTTAGCTGCAGGAACCGCCGCCGTTTTTGCCTTTTTCGGAGCTGCAGGAGCCCATTTCTTCTTTTTTCTTGGCTTCGGTGCCGCACGAGCCGGTTTTCGGCATGCCGGTTGAACAGGAGCCTTTTTCGTCTTTTTTCGTTTGTTCTTGTTTTTGCATGGTGTGAGTTCCTTTTTGGTGTTTGCACAAAGGAGGGGTTTAATTCCCCCCGCCAGCAGGATATAGCCCTCCAAAACACTCTGTCCAGCACCCGGCCTGCGGTTTCGGCCTTAACCTTTTGTACCGGTCTGATATGGCAGGAGATAAATATTTGCATTAATTTTCATAATATTTAAGCAATACCCCAATGGCAAACCCTCCGGCGATTGTTTCGGGCGCGTTATAAATCCCCGCGAAGTGTGGCATACTTTTTCAAGGCTTGTTTTTAAAGGTAACCGCCATGTTCTCGCGCACATTTTTTTTCCTCGTTCCGCTCGCCGTTATATTGGCGATCCTCGCTTTCTCCGCTGTCGCGAAGGAGAAAAAGCCTGCGGCTTCTTTCCGAGAGCAGATAGAAAAAAACAATGTTGATGAACTTGCAGCGCCCGATATTCCCGACCCCGAGGCAACGCCCGAACGCCCTCAGCAAAACCTGAAGACGAAACCCGCACCAGCCGAGCATGCGATGGAACCCTATGGCCGCCCCACGCTGCGCCATGTGCTTGCACCGTCGTCGCCGCTTGAAAAGGGCAAGGAAACATCTTTCACCCTGTCGCTGAAAGACAAAGGCGGACAGCCCGTCACACTCGACGGTCTGGTCGAGCGCCACACGCAAAAAATCCACCTGCTGGTCGTGGACGAAAGCCTGACGGACTACCACCACATCCACCCCGTTGCAGGAAAAGAACCGGGAACGTATACGTTTTCCTTCACGCCGCTGACCGGCTACAGCTACATGCTCTATGTTGACGTGAAACCCGTCGACGGCACGCCGCAAATGCTGCCCGTGCTGGTTGCGGGTGTGGAAAAATGCAATGAAACCTGCGTGGACAAGGCCGTGGTCGACAAAGCCGTGTTCGGCGGCAACAAAGCCTCGCTGTCATTCGCCAGCAAAACCCTGCACGCGGGCAAGCCTGCGCGGGGCGAGCTTTTCCTCACCACGGGTGACGACAGCACACCGCTCAAAAACCTCGAACCTGTGATGGGCGCTTACGGGCATATCGTCGGCTTTTACGAAGGCTTCGGCGCGGTGGCGCATATCCATCCGCTTGGCAAGGAACCGGAACAGGACACCGACCGTGGCGCTTCGCCGCTGTCTTTCATGCTGCATCCCGAAAGTCCCGGCTTCATGAAGGTGTTCGTGCAACTGCGCGTTGATGGCAAGGATGTGTTCCTGCCTTTCAGCATCTTCATCGATCCGTAAGCGTTTTGGGCAAAAACACCAACCGCGCCCTTATCGAGCTTTTCCTGCACCTCGAGCAGATGGAAAAAGCGGGCGTGCCCCTGCGCCAGTCGCTGGAGGCAGCGCGCGACGATGCCGACAACACCGCCGTCAAAAAACGCCTGCTGTTCATGGCGGAAGACCTGCGCGCCGGACGAACTTTATCCGAGGCAATGGCGCAGCACCCGCGCTTTTTCGATGCGGCGGTGGTGCGGCTGATAGCAGCGGGAGAAAAATCGGGCAGGCTCGCCCGTGTGTTCGAAACCTGCCGCAACCATGTGAAGCGCGCCGAAGACCATGCGCGGAAAATGCGCGCCGCGCTGCGCTATCCGAAAATCGCGGGCGTCATCATCCTCGGTCTCGCCGTCATCCGCAACCATTCCGAAATGCCGGTGATCGCGGCTGTGGTTTACGGCGGCTGGCTGCTGTTCTGGCTGTTGCGCCGCTACTCGGCAACCTTCAAATACTGGACGGACAAAATGTTCCTCGGCATCCCCATCGTGGGGCGCGTGGTGAAGGCCGACAGCTGGGCGCGCTATGCAAGCGCTCTTGCGCTGATGTTTGAAGCGGGCATTCCCTTGCGCGAGGCGCTCGCCGCCGCCGCCGGCTGCGTGCCGAACCTTGGCGTGCGCGAGGCGGCGGAGAACGCCGTGCCACGCGTGGTGGCGGGCGCGCCGCTGTACCAAGCCTTCGCCGATGGCGCCCATGTGGACCGCATGATGCTCAGCATGCTGAAAGCGGGCGAGGTCTCCGGCAATCTCGCCCACACGCTCGGCGAGGTCGCCGACTGGAACGACAAACGCACCGACGACGCCCTGACCTCCCTGCACCAGACGGCAGGGCCCTTCATGACCCTCGTGCTGGGCGCGCTGGTGTTCTACGTGTTCGAAATCCGTTGAAAAACCTCGGTTATTTCTACTATCCGTCCAGGAATTATATTTGACATAAAAACGTCCGGCATGTTATTTTGAACGCTGCCAAAACCCGTAGGGACGCGCCGATGCCTTCGCCCGTAGACGATTTCAACATCGCCGGAAAAGACCCGCAGGAACTCGGGAGCGAACTGCTGCGCGTGCTTTCGGCGCAGCAGCTTGACGAGCCGAAGGCGCTCGCGCTCATCAATGCCAACACCAATATCGAGATGGTCAACGCGCAAAGCGATACGCCGCTGATCACCGCCAGTTTTCGCGGTTTTACCGCCATCGCACTTGCACTGATCGCCAAAAAAGCGAATGTGAATGCGCGCGATATGTTCGGCCATTCGCCCGTCATGCTGGCTGCGACCGGCGGAAGCGAGCAGATATTCGATGCGCTGCTGGCGAAGGGCGCGTGCCTCGACACGAAAAACGAATTCCTGCAGGACGCCTTTTTCGGCGCGGCGGAGCAGGGCAAGGACGCGATCCTCGCCAAACTTATCCTGAAAGGCGTCAAGCTGGAAGAACCCGACCATACCGGCGCTTCGCCCCGCATGGCGGCCCTCGCCAAAGGCCACATCTCTACGGCAAAACTTATCGACGCCGCCATTTTCGCGCGCGATTTGCCCCTGCGGCAGGAACAGGAACGCAAGGCCGAAATACTGCGGCATATTGGCGACAGCTTCCGCGACGGGCTGCATGTCGAGCAGGTCGCCCCGCTACCGGCACAGTTCCGCAAGCGTCCGGCCTTCCTGCCGTGATGCTTCTTGTGCGGCGGGACTGCATCAGATAAAAATAAGATAGATGACCGCCCGCAAAACAAAAACCGTGTCCTTTTACCAGACAGGCTGGTTCGCCGCCGCTGCCTGCATCGGCGTTGCGCTTGCGCTGATAAGTCCGCTATTCACCGTCCAGTACACGCAGAATATAGACCTTATCAACCATATGGCGCGGCAATTCGTGAGGCACGCGGCGGCCGACTCTCCGCTGCG
>JAYUPV010000147.1:0-5567 GCA_043759865.1 Alphaproteobacteria bacterium
CTGTCGGCAAGCGCGCTGGCCTTCAGCATTTTCTGCGCGTCTTCCGAATTCACCTGCAGGCTAAACGCTGCATAGCGGGTTTTCGGTGTCACCACGCCTGCGAGTTTGATTTTCGACTTTCCGCCAAGCTCTATGCGTGCGTCCTTGACCACCCATTCCTTGTCGTTCGCATCAACCGCCACCGTTGCGCCCGGTAGCCACGCGCCGTTCCATGTCACGCTTTGCGCCTTCAATTTCAAATGCGGTGTAAAGGTTGTGGGCACATCGAGGAAAGTCGCTTTCGAGGTTACTTTCAGATCGTTACCAACGAGGTCGGCGGTGACTTCGGGTTTTTTGCCTTGTGTGAAAAGGATGCTGGCAACGCCCGAAAACGCGCCCTTTTTGCCCAGTTTCGCCTTTATATCGGTCAGGCTGATTTCGCTGCCCTTTACGTTCAGCATCGCTGTAGCATTGGCAGGCTCGCCTAAAAATTCGATGCCGTTGAGGAAATCATTGCCGAACAGGCTTGCAAGGTTGCCGTCGCTCACCGTCACTTCGGCCTGAAGGCCAAGGTCGGAAGAAAGGTCGGCGACGCCGCTCAAAACCACCTTCGGCATATTTTCCGCAGGCGTGAAAGTTATATTGACCGGCACAGGCGTGCCCGTTTCATACTTGCCCGTCCCCGCCTCGATACCGACGACAGTGTTGTTATAGCGCATATCGCCCTTGGCCTTATACGGGCCATTCAGCGTATCGGCGGAAACGGTGAGGTCGAGGTCGTCGACCTGCCACGCAGCACCCGTCGCCGCGTTGGAATAATGCAGTATGCCGCCGGTCATGGAAATGTTGTTGAGCTTCACGGCATCGGGCCGCGCGCCGCCGGTATCGCTTTTGAAAATGCCCGACCAGTTGTTTTGCCCGTCCGGCAGCACTTCGAGATTCAGCTCGGGGTTTGCAAGGTTGATGGTCTCGATTTCAAAACGCCCCTCCAGCAACGGGCCCAGTTTCATGCGGGCTTCCAGCTGTTTCAGCTTCATGAAATGCGGCTGTTTCGCGCCCTCGGCATTGGCGAGGGTCACGTTTTCGAGCATAATTTGCGGACTCGGGATAATGCGGAAGCCGACATTACCGTCCACCTGCATCTTGCGGCCGATATAAGGCTCTATCTGGGAGAGAATGCTTTCCTTATGCTGGCTCCAGTCGATGAAGCCGGGCGCGACAAGCGAGATAGCGCCGACAATCAGAGACAGGAAGAACAGCCACGCCACAATTTTCTTCATCATGCCGCCGCTCTCCATTTTTCAATCACGCCCATCACGGCCTTGGCTGCTTTATGGCTGGGTGTTTCGGGGTCACCAAGGCCGATTTTAAACAGCGCCTCGCGGAAATCGGTCAGCTGCTCGACCCGCGCCTGCTTGTCTGCCATCAGGCGCAGCACTTCTTTCGACATGGGGCCGGGCTCGCATTTTTCGAGCAGCAATTCGGGCACCACCTGCCGCTTCAGCAAAATATTGACAAGGTTTACATACGGGATTTTGACGAACTTTTTTGCGATCCACGCCGAAACGGGGCTGAGCTTATAGGCGATGATGTGCGGCGTGTCCGATATCGCAAGCTCGAGCGACACCGTGCCCGACGCTGCGATAGCCACAAGGCTGGCGGCGAAAGCGTCGAATTTTTCTTCCTCGTGATAGACGAGTATCGGATTGATTCCCTTGCCCCTGAAAAACCGGTCGATGGTTTCTTTCAGGTGCGGCAGCGTGGGGATAACGATGACCGCGTTGTGCCGCTGGCGCAGGATGATATCGGAAGTTCCGCAGAACTTGTCCATCAGCCGTGAAAGCTCGCTCAAACGGCTGCCGGGCAGCAGGGTGACGATGGGCTGGTCGGGCTTCAGCCCGTGTTTTTTCCGGAAGCGTTCGCCGTCGCCCCTGTTCTCGCGCTCGATAACGGGGTGGCCGACGAAAGTCGCGTCAAGCCCGTGCTTCTCGAAATACGGCGGCTCGAAGGGCAGCAGAGTCAGCAGATGGTCGAGGAATTTCGATACTTTTTCCGCGCGGCCCGGCCGCCACGCCCAGACGCTCGGCGCGACATAGTGGATGAACGGCACCCCCTTCGTCGCCCTGCCCCGCGCCTTGCTGATGACGCGGAAGCAGAAATCGGGGGAGTCGACGGTGATGACGGCATGCGGACGGACATCGACAATCGCCTTCGCCGTCTGGCGGATGCGGTAGAGAATGTGGAACAGCTTCGGCAGTACCTCGGCCACGCCCATCACGGAAAGTTCCTGCATGGGGAACAGGCTTTTCAAGCCCTCGGCCTCCATGCGCGCGCCGCCGACACCGAAAAATTCCACTGCAGGATTCATCTGGCGCAGGGCGCGCATGAGATTGCCGCCAAGAATATCGCCCGAGGCTTCGCCCGCGATAACGAAAACTTTTAACGGCTCCGCCGTGATATTTAGCGGCTGCGGCTGCACCGAAATTTCCAACGCTTCACTCATGCGCGGAACCCGATGACAAAAAGGCCGAGCTTGTTCGCTGCGCTGATAACTGCCTCGCGGTCGAGCATCAACGATGCGCCTGCTTCCACGGCGATGCCTTCAAGCCCCGCCTCGAAAGCGCGCGTGACGGTGCGCAAACCCACGGTCGGAAGATCGATGCGCCTGTCCTGCTGCGGCTTGCATGATTTTACCAGCACCCCGCCCCTGCCCTTGCGTTTCAGGTCGCGGCAGCGTGTGAGCAGCGCATCCGTCCCCTCGACAGCTTCAAGGCCAAGCACGATGCCCTGCTGTACCACGGCGGCCTGCCCGATATCGAGCTTGCCGAGGGTCCTGGTGACGGTGATACCAAAGTCGATGTCGGCGCGTGCCTCGGCGGAAACAGAGATTTCGCCCAGCACGCCCTCGGCGGTAATCAATCCCGGTTCAACCTCATGCGCGCCGATGATGGTGAAGCCGTCTTTTTCCATTTCGGAAGCAACGGTTTTCAAAAGTTTATCGTCGCCAAGCGCAGCGAAGCCGAGGCGCGTGATGACCTGCAGCGTGCGCAGGTCGGGCTTCAGCTCTGCAAGGCTGGGACGGCGGATATTGCCCGCCATCACCAATGTATCGACTCCGTGCGATTTCAGGATGGCGACGGCTTCGTTCGTTGCACCCAGTTTCGACCAAGCGTGTTCCGTGCCGTCAAGAGTGGTGGGATCAGTCTGGCCCTTGAAACCGAGCACGAAAAAACTGCGCTGGTCGCGCCTGCATGCATCAATTAATTTGCGGGGCAGGCCGCCGCCGCCCGCGATAATACCGAGCCGGGACATAGGTTATCCAGCCGTGCCCGTGCGCGGTTGCAGGACGGAACGGCCTTCCTTGGCGCGGATGAAATCGATAACGCGCATGACGGTCTGGTCGGCCTTATAGTCGTTGGCGACCTTGTCGGTGCGCTCGGCGAGCGTGCCCTGATTGTCGAACAGATCCTTGAACGCCTTCATGAGCAGCTGGATTTGTTCTTTGGTATAGCCGCGACGCTCGAGGCCGACGTAATTCAAACCTGCGAGATGCGCGCGCTCCCCCTTGACGAGACCGAAGGGGATGACGTCATATTCAACGCCCGACATGCCGCCGATCATGGCATAAGGCCCGATGCGGACGAACTGGTGGATGGCGGCAAGGCCGCCGATGATGGCGAAGTCGCCCACTTCCACATGGCCCGCGAGGGTCGCGTTGTTGGCGAGGATAACGTTCGAGCCGACGGTGCAGTCATGCGCGACATGCGAGGACATCATGAACAGGCAGTTGTCTCCCACCACGGTCTTCATCTTGTCGCCCACGGTGCCGGGGTTCATGGTCACATGCTCGCGGATTTTGTTGCGCTTGCCGATGATGAGTTCCGATTTCTCGCCCTTGTATTTCAAATCCTGCGGCGCATGGCCGATGGAGGCGAAGGGATAAATGACCGTTTCCTCGCCGATGGTCGTGTAGCCGTCAACGGCGATATGCGACTTCAACTCGACGCGGTCGCCAAGCTGCACATTCGCGCCCACCACGCAGAACGGGCCGATTTTGACATCGGTCCCGAGCTTGGCACCCGGCTCGATAACCGCTGTGGGATGTATGCTGGTCATATCGTTTCTCTCCAAAAAAGCTGCAATGATCTGCCTTATGCCATTATGGTTTAGCAAACCGCCGCTATGGGGGGCAAATCACGGTCTATGACATTGTATTTCAAAGGAATTTCAAGGATTTCCGGTCGGTCTATCCATAATCATGGCCGTAATGACCGCCTCGGCACACAGCACGCCGTCAACCTTGGCCTCACCTTGGAATTTCCACACATTACGACGATTCTGCTGCTTGGTGACGTGGATCATCAGTTGGTCGCCCGGCAGGACGGGTTTGCGGAATTTGGCTTCGTCGATGGCCATGAAATAGACCAGCTTGCCTTCCAGTTCTTTGCCGGCGGAATAGACCACAAGCGCGGCTGCCGTCTGGGCCATCGCCTCGATGATCAGCACACCCGGCATCACGGGCGCACCCGGGAAATGGCCAAGGAAAAAGTTTTCGTTGATGGTCACGTTTTTCAGCGCCACGGCACTCTCGTTCGGCACGGCTTCCAGCACGCGGTCGATGAGCAGCATGGGATAGCGGTGCGGGATAAGCTCCATGAGCCTGCGTGTGTCGATCAGCACATTGGTGGTCATGAGCCGTTTCCTTTTCTGGTCGCCATCTTGGACATGAGGGAGGACTGGCGGAGGAACTGGCGGAGCGATACGGCGGGCGTGCCCATTACCTCTTCCCCTGCCGGAATATCACGCATGACGCCCGACTGCGCCGCGACCTTCGCGCCGTTGCCGACCTTCAGGTGTCCGGCAAAACCCGACTGCCCGCCCGTCATGACATAGTCGCCAAGCTGGGTCGAGCCTGAAATGCCCGTCTGCGCGACGATGACGCAATATTTTCCGAGCTTCACGTTGTGGCCAATTTGCACGAGGTTGTCGATGCGCGTGCCCTGTCCTATCACGGTGTCGGGGCCTGCGCCTCGGTCGATGGTGCTGTTCGCGCCGATTTCGACATCGTCGCCGATGATCACGCGGCCAAGTTGCGGCACGGCGATATAGCCTGTCGGGTCAATCGCGAAACCGAAACCCTGCCGCCCGATAACCGCGCCCGGGTGCACGCGCGCTTTTTTGCCGATGATGGCGCAGGCGATATAGGTGTTGGGGCCGACGTCGCTGTCGTCGCCGATTTCCACGCCGTCGCGGATGACGGCATGCGCCTGAATGCGGCAGCGCGCGCCGATTTTGACGTTGCGGCCAATCACCGCGCCATGCTCGATATGGCAGTCTTTGCCAATCGACGCAGAAGGATCAATGACGGCGGAGGAAGCGACATATTCGCCGCGCACGGCGGTGGGATAAAAGGCCTGCGCCGCCAGCGCATAAGCTTTGTACGGATTTTTGTGCGTCAGGCAAACTGTGCCTGCGGGCGCTTCGGCCGCAAATTCGGGGCGCACAAAACAGGCCGCCGCCTTGGTGCTGCGGAAGTAATCGGTATATTTTTTATTATCGAGGAAAGTGAGCTGGTTTTCGTTCGCTTC